>JABJAS010000025.1 GCA_018666055.1 Halieaceae bacterium
CGTATGAATTTTGACCTCGGCCAAACTGCGGTCAACTAGGGCGGAGAATAATCGAATGACCGGTGAGGACTTAGGGCGAGTGCCCGCAAAGGCACAAAATCCCGGGGGAGCGCCGAGCCCGACTCCGGAAAGCTCTCGCATTAAAAGATCGGCCGCGCGGCGGTCACTGTGGCGACATCCCACCTTGACTGCCACCTCGCGACTTCTCACATAGCGCGCCGAATCACCCCAATGACTCTCGTCTCCCACGACTTCGACGGCCACGTCAACATAGTCAGGCGCCCCCATCGCAGAGAGCTTTCGTCGCGCTCGCTTAATCGCCTCGTCAGCAAAAATACGGGCTTTTTCTGCTGCCCGAGCGCCGACATAAAAACCGATCATGCCCACCCGCCAACCGTCGGCCCAAGTAATCGAGGCTTTATAACACTCAGGTACACCGCGACCTCGGGCGCCGGTAACAGCGACACGATCGGCTTCGATTTGCTGCACTTGCACCGCCGTAAAATCGCAAATGACATCGGGCAACTCATAGTGAGTCGGGTCGCCAATCTCGTACAGCAACTGTTCTCCTACCGTTCCCCTGGTGACACACCCACCGGTTCCCTCGGGCTTTGTGATGACCATCGAGCCATCCGCCGCTATCTCCGCAATGGGATAACCGACCTCATGTAGCGTCTCATGCACCTCGTGCCAGTCAGTGTAATTGCCGCCCGTCACCTGTGGGCCGCATTCAATGAGATGTCCGGCTAGCGAGCCGGCGGCTAATAAATCCAGATCTTCTTGTCGCCAGCCAAATTGATGGATGCAGGCCCCCAGCGTGACGGCACTGTCAACGCACCGCCCTGTGACCACGATATCGGCCCCTAGATTGAGGGCTTCCGCGATGGGAAATGCCCCTAAATAAGCATTGGCACTCGCAATTGATTCGCGAGGTGGCGGTGTGTCGCCACTGAACATCTCACTGGGATCAGACTTGAGCAGCTTGTCGAGTTGCGGCATCAGATCATCGCCGGTCACGACCACAACCGTCAAAGACAATCCTGCGGCATCAATCAGTTGGCGAATCGCCGCACCACAGGCCTCTGGGTTGACGCCGCCGGCATTACTGATCAATTTGACACCCGATTGAGCGATTGCGGATAAGTGTGGCGCTACCACGCCCGTCACAAAGTCAGTGGCATAGCCTTTTTCTGGATCGCCGGCCTTAGCACGCGCCAATATCGACATCGTGATCTCAGCGAGGTAGTCGAACACAATAAAGTCGAGATTACCCTCTGCCATAAACTGAGGAAGCGCCATATCGGCCTCCCCCCAGTACCCTGTGGCACCACCAATGCGAATCATTTAGCCAGCCTCCCGCAACCACCAACGCATCATTACCGGACTCAACGGTTTCCAAGTGATTTCAATTCATTTAAACTGAGTCATACTCATTATACGAGCGATTCACTTTGCCAGCAAGCCAACCCGACGTACCTAACACGTCAAGACAACGCCTCGAGGCGAAAGAATCCAGCATCCTCGATGCGGCTGAGCAGGTGTTTACGCGCGCTGGGTTTGATGGGGCGAAAATTGCCACCATCGCACAGACTGCGGCAGTCGCAGAGGGGACTGTGTACCTCTATTACCGCAATAAGCAGGATTTACTCGCCGGCGTGGTCGGCCGCTTTTGGGCACGTCTAACACTCGGGGCTGAGGAAGCCATCACCCCAGAGGCCAGCGCTGTGACGCAACTAGACCAGTTGGCGCGCTACCACCTCCGCTCCATCCTCGAGCAATTTGAGGTGGTATCGCTGACCTACCGTGCTAGACCACAGCAGGAGCGGGATCTAGATCAAGTGCGAGATTACGTCAGAATTTTTGATCGCATCATGCTGCGCGGGATTGACCGGAAAGAGCTACCCGATGGCGTGCCGGTCTCACAGTTACGCGATGTTTTTTTCGGCACTTTAGAGTTTTCAGCGCGCACCCTGAAACTGCGCAATCAACCCTATGATCAATCCATTGTCACCAATCTTTTGGCGTTAATGGGTCAGTCAGTGGCTGTAGATAAGTCAGTTTCGGTGGCACCCGAGCCCAGCAACAGCGACCTCATGCGCACCCTTCAATCGATTCGAGATCAACTAAAATCCGCGAAAACAGACTGAGCGCTAACCCCCCGTGAACCAGGTTGCCTTGGCATCCAGCGCAGTGCGGTCCATCGATCCCACGTAGCTGAGTTTTTCCCTCGCTTGCGGCAGGTGATAACGGTAGAAAAAAGTGCAGGCTGCCAATTTACCTTGGTAAAAGTCAGCGTCAACGCTCGGCTCATTCTCGAGTGCACGTTGCGCAATCACTGCCTGCCACAACCACAACCAAGCGATGACGACATGACCAAAGGCGTCGAGGAACGGGGTCGCATTGGCGAGACGCGCCAGTACGTCAGCGTGATCATTCACGGCGCTCACCGTGGTCGTCAC
>JABJAS010000026.1 GCA_018666055.1 Halieaceae bacterium
AGGATATGCCATCGGCCTTTGAGGCGTTAAGATCGCCCACCTCACAATGTAAGGTATTGACAGAACTATGATGACCATTAGCGAAGACCGCTTAGCACGAGATGCGGGGGAGTGGCGTAATACTACGATTGCGATCGAGGCCTTTAAGAAGGGCCTGTCGCAGCCTCAGGACGTTGCCATTTACCTAGAGGACGAGCCTGACGCCACCTATGGAGCGCTTGCTAAGGAGGCTTTACGTCTTATTGCTGCGCTCCGGGATCTGGGATTGTCGACTGGTGATGTCATCAGTTTTCAATTTCCGAACTGGCGAGAGGGCGCGGTTGTCGATATCGCTGCGGCGGCCCTCGGACTGGTAGTGAACCCCATCGTGCCAATTTATCGTGATGCTGAGCTGCGTTTCATATTAAGTGATGCCGAAAGTAAGTTGATATTGATCCCGGATCAGCACCGCAGTATCGATTACGTCAATATGATTTGCCGACTCAGACCAGAGTTGCCCTGTCTGAAGCATGTCGTCACGCTTCGTGCAACGGCCGAATACCCTGACACCACTCGGTACGAACAGCTGATTGACTGTGATCCGGCGGACGAGTCCAGCTTGCCTGTGATTGACCCTAACTCGATCAAGTGCCGCCTTTATACCTCAGGGACGACTGGTTTTCCAAAGGCGGTTTTGCACAGCCACAACACGCTGACGCGTATTATCGACAATACCAGCGATCACTCGGGTACCAACTCGACGGATGTCATGATGATGCCGTCACCCATTACCCATATTACTGGCTACAGCAGTGGCTTGAATTTACCGTTTATCCGCGACGGACGCTCGGCACTGATGGAGCGCTGGAACGCAGATCAGTGCATTGATTTCATTCACAGGGTCGGCGGCACAATGACGGTGGGAGCCACCCCTTTTCTTCAAGAGTTGTTGGACGCTGCTGAGCGCCGTAAGGATCCCTTGCCCAGTATGCGGGTTTTTTCCTGTGGTGGCGCCGCGGTGCCGCCTGCCTTGGTGCTGCGAGCTTATGAGGTCTTGGAGAATTGTCGTACGGTTCGCGTGTATGGAAGCACTGAGGCGCCTATCATCACACTAGGCTGGCTGAACGACCCCCAGCTGGCGGCCACCACTGACGGTCATGCATACGGTTATGAGGTGCGTATCGTCGACGACGAGGGCGTAGAAGTCCCTGATGGCGAGGATGGAGAGATCACTGCGCGTGGTGCCGGTATGTTTCTGGGTTACGCAGATGCGGATCAAAATGCAGAGGCCCACACAGAGGATGGTTTTTTCCATACGGGAGACATCGGCAGAAAGACGCCCGAGGGAGCGGTGCTCATCACGGATCGCAAAAAGGACATCATCATCCGGGGTGGTGAAAATATCAGCGCCAAAGAGATAGAGGACTGTCTTCACCTGCATCCCAAGGTTAAGGAAGCTGCCGTGGTCGCGATGCCTCATCAGCGACTCGGAGAGGGCGTCTGCGTGTTTATGATACTGCAGGCCGATATTGAGTCGTTATCGCTAGAAGAGGTCGCGGCTTTTACCAATGATCAGGGTCTAGCTCGACAGAAGATCCCAGAGAGGCTAGAAGTGGTGGAGGACTTACCTCGCACCCCGAGTGGCAAAGTCCGTAAGGATCGATTGCGAGTGCAGTTGCGAGATCAGTAAAGAGGGCGGCGACGACTCTTTGAGTAGGCAAAAAAAAGCGCCCTTGAAGGGCGCTTTTTCTGGTCCTAAGCAATGTCCTTAGAACTTTAACTGCACTTCAACACCAAAGTTGCGAGGCCGATTTACCGTGCCTTGCGACCACAGTCCGGCGGCATAAACCGGGGCTGAGTTCGTTGGGCCAGTGGCGTTATACTGGCCTCCAACGTCAAGGAAGTACAAGCTGTAGATCTCATCGGTGAGGTTTTTACCGTACAAAGAGACTCTCCAGTTGTCAGACTCAAAGCTGATCGAAGCGTCTAGAATGCCAAAGGCGTCGTTACAGGCGGGATTGTTTCCGCTGTAGTTCCCTTCGATTCCCTTATTGTTGGCAGATGTGCAGTAATCGTCCTTCCAGCGGTAGTCTATGGTTGATTCTAAGAAGCTCGATTCTGTCAGCTGCGCTTCATGCATGGCTCCGATGGTGAAGGTCATGTCGGGGGCGCGACGCAGATCAAGACCACCCTTGTCTAGGGCATTACCCGTTCCGTCCACTACCATATAGTCGTCGTAGGAAGAGTCCAAGAGGCCAAGGTTGGCCGACAGCGTCAGTCCAGCAGTCGGGATCCACAACGTTTCGAGCTCCATGCCGTCGATGCTAGCAGCTGCCGCGTTCTGCACAATGGTCAGTGTGACCGCGCCATCGACGCCGGGCAAAATCACGTCTTCTTGCTTGTCCGAATAGTCCACGGAGAAGATGGCACCGTTGACTTGCAAGGTGTTGTCAAACCACATGGTCTTAAAACCGAGCTCAATACTCTCGACGTTCTCAGGTTCATAAGGACCGGAGTTGGCTGCGTTGTTGTTACGGCCGTTGAATCCGCCCGATCTAAAGCCTTCTGAATACGAGGCGTAAACCATGTGGTTGTCAGTCGTATAGGTCAGTCCTACCCGTGGCGTGAATTCATCCCAGCTCTCATTGCCGGTAAACACTTTCGCTTCGCCCGTTACAAGGTCGGTGTAATTGTTCTGTGCTGTCGCCGCGATGGCGCTGTCGCAAGCTCCCCAGCTTTTGATTGCATAGCGTGCATCGACGCCAGCGTTGGCATCATAATCGGGCCCAGGCCAATTGCCATAAAAAGGCTCCTCGCCCGTCGCGTCACGGCCGGTGAACACCTGGCACATGGTCTTTTCTTCATCAATCCAACGACCGCCAACCGACAGGCTTAGCTGGTCAGTGATATCAAAATCAATTTGCCCAAAGACGGCGGTATTCTCCGTTTCGTGCAACGTCCTGGGTGAGTCATTGAACCCGCCAAAGAACCAGGTCGTTTGCCACGCGTCGTACTCGCTATCCCATAAGTAGGCTCCGACGGTAGTCTTACCCCAAGAAAAATCGCTCTCTAGGCGAATCTCAAGGCTTTCCTGCTCCTCGGTTTGAGGGCGAGATACTCGAAACAAATCAGCTGCGCTGTTATCGAATTCTTGCAGGGATGTTTCTTCCATTTCACGGGTGCCGTAAATCGCCACCAGCTTGTTATTGTCATTAATGTTCCACTGCACGTTCAAGGTTACCGCTTCCACCTCTACCGAAGCACGCTGGTCCGCGCTGTGAAAGGTATTGTAGTGGAAATCGCTGATAGCAGGATTACACTCAGCCGCTGGCTGGCCTACAAAGTTGAACAATTCGCCGGCGCCATTGAAGCAAGTGGTGGGGCGAGCGTTGGTCTCGTCGTCAATGTCGTCGTAGATCAGATGCGCCTGAAAATTGTCAGTGGGATTCCACAAGGCAGACGCGCTCCACGCCTGCACTTCGGTGTCGCCCTCAGTCGTATTACGCGTTGGGTTATTAAA
>JABJAS010000226.1 GCA_018666055.1 Halieaceae bacterium
ATCAGTGCCGGATAGCAAACTGTTTGAAATGGCCGTTCAGGGAATGCTGTCCGGCCTCGATCCACACTCTGTCTTTCTAGAAGAAAAAGCTTACGACTCACTGCAGGAAAACACACAAGGTGAGTTCAGTGGCTTGGGCATCGAAATAGGACAAGAGCGGGGGGACATCACGATCATCGCGCCCATCGACGGCTCGCCCGCCGAGGCCGCTGGGCTGGAAGCGGGAGACGTGATCCTCAAAATCGATGGTGAATCGATTCGCGATTTACCGGTCGACCGATCCGTAGACCTAATGCGCGGGCCAACCGGTTCCGAGGTGTTGTTGACGATTGGCAGACGCGGCACCCAGGATCCTTTTGATGTCACGGTGATCCGCGACATCATCAAAGTGCCCAGTGTCAGAAGCCGAGAATTAATGAAAGGTTATCTCTGGTTGCGCGCCGCCCAGTTTCAAAAAGATACCGGTAATGAAGCCATTGCTGTGCTGCAAGAGGCGCTGGCGGAAAGTGATCTCAAAGGGGTAGTTTTAGATTTGCGCAACAACCCCGGCGGTGTGCTCGGTGCCAGCGTTGATATGGCGGGCGCACTGCTGGATGGCGGACTAGTGGTTTATACCGAGGGACGCCACCCACAAGCGGCAGAGCGCTTCGAAGCCTCCTCGGGGGATATTTTGGACGATCTGCCCATCGTCGTATTGATCAATGGCGGCTCCGCTAGCGCGTCAGAAATTGTAGCGGGAGCACTACAAGATCGTCGCCGCGCCGTCATTATGGGCACAAGAAGTTTTGGTAAAGGATCAGTGCAAACCATTTTGCCAGTCACTGAGACCCGTGCCGTCAAACTAACCACCGCGCTCTACTACACCCCTAACGGCCGCTCCATACAGGCTGAAGGCATCGTCCCCGATATCGTCGTGGAGAGAGCAGAGGTGAAAAGCGTTGAGTCTGCTCGGAGAACAAAAGAGTCGGATCTGCAGGGCAGCCTCAGCGGCGGCGATCCCGTCGACACCGAGGCTGAAAGCGAGTCGCTCACCGAGCTGCGGAATTCAGATAACCAGCTCTATGAGGCCTTGACGTTGCTACGCGGTATCAACCTGCTCAGGCCGAACACTGTGCCCGAGTTCTCCGTTGATCAAACCACCGTCTCGGCGGCGGCATCCCAATAGCCTCGTCTGACACCCGTTGGCGGCCGAGCCAATGGGCGCTACACAGTCTGGCTGGCGGTCACAGCCGCATTGGAATACCTTCTGAGACCATAAACTGCTTGGCTTCCCGGACCGTGTATTCACCGAAGTGAAAAATACTGGCCGCTAGAACCGCATCGGCACCACCCTGCGTCACACCGTCGGCAAGGTGTTGAAGTGTGCCCACCCCGCCGGATGCAATCACAGGAATATCAACGCTATCGGTAATCTCGCGCGTGATGGTCAGCTCAAACCCATCACGGGTTCCATCTCGATCCATACTGGTGAGCAGCAGCTCTCCCGCACCCAATGCAGCCATTTTCTTCGCCCAAGCAACCGCCTCAATACCGGTCGGCTTACGGCCACCATGCGTGAACAACTCATATCGCGGTAGCGACCCTGGCTCGGAGACACGCTTGACATCGATCGCCACAACAATGCATTGCGAGCCGAAACGCGCCGCGGCAGCACTCACCAAGTTGGGATCATGAATCGCCGCCGTATTGATACTGACCTTGTCGGCGCCCGCGTTCAACATCGTACGAATATCCTGTAGCGCGCGAATGCCACCCCCTACCGTGAGGGGAATGAAGACTTCGCGTGCTATCTGCTCCACCGTTTGTACCGTGGTGTCACGCTCTTCATGGCTCGCCGTAATATCGAGAAAGGTGATTTCGTCCGCGCCTTCTTCGTTGTAGCGACGCGCGATCTCTACGGGATCACCGGCATCCCTGATGCCGACAAAATTGACGCCCTTAACGACACGCCCCCTGTCGACATCAAGGCACGGAATGATGCGCTTCGCTAGGGCCACTAATCGACGCCCAAAAATGTATCAACCATTGCTTGGGCAGCACTGAGATCAAGTGTTCCCTCGTAAATGGCCCGGCCGGTAATCGCGCCAGTGATCCCTGAATCGGCATGCTGCATCAACTGCTCAACGTCTTCGATACGACTGATGCCTCCCGAAGCAATCACGGGCAAGCCCGAGGATTGCGCCAGTGCGACCGTCGCCTCCACATTGACACCTTGCATCATGCCATCGCGATCGATGTCGGTGTACACCACGGCATCCACACCCACATCTGCGAATCGTTTCGCGAGATCGGTCGCGTCGAGCTCACTGTCACTGGCCCAGCCCTCTACCGCGACTCGCCCAGCTCTTGCATCAATACCAACCACGATATGACCAGGAAATGCCGCACAGGCCGCTTTTACAAAGTCAGGATCCTTCGCAGCCATGGTGCCAATAATGGCGTATTGAACCCCTGATGCCAGATACTGTGAAATCGTCTCAAGATCGCGAATACCGCCCCCTATTTGAATCGGTAACTCAGGTAGCGCTTTGGCGATACGCTCGATGATAGGGGCATTAACAGGCTTGCCGGCAAAGGCGCCATCTAAGTCGACCAAATGGAGTCGTCGCGCACCCTGAGCATGCCACCGCTGCGCCATGGCGACGGGGTCATCTGAAAAGACCGTACTGTCCGACATATCCCCTTGTCGTAAGCGAACACATTGACCTTCCTTTAGGTCGATGGCGGGTATCACTAGCATGTTCCATCCCAACTCAAAAAATTCTTCAGTAAAGTGAGTCCTGCTTGGTGGCTTTTCTCAGGATGAAACTGCGTGGCAAACACATTATCTCGCGCCAGCGCAGCACAGCCAGAGAGACCGTAATCGAAGGTACCCACCACCAGATCAGGATCCTTCGGTACCACGTGGTAACTGTGAACGAAGTAAAAATGGGTGCCCGACTCAATACCGGCCCACAAAGGATGGGTTCGCTTCTGCACCACTTGATTCCAACCCATGTGCGGCACTTTTAATCGAGTCCCATCCGACCCTCGATGGGGGTTCCCAAAAAACGTCACTTCCCCAGGCACCTGATTCAAGCACGCTATCCCGCCGTTTTCCTCCGACGCCGTCATTAATGACTGCATACCCACACAAATAGCGAGCACGGGCTTTCGTTCTACTGTGATCGCCTGCTCCAGAAGTTGATCGCATCCAAGCCCACGAATCGCTTCCATACAGTCACGGATCCCCCCCACACCAGGAAAGACCACACGATCTGCGTTCGTAATTGCTTCATGATCGTGAGTAACGGTCACTTCGAGGGCGCCCGCGTGCTCCAAAGCACTGGCAACCGAATGCAGATTGCCCATGCCGTAATCGATAACGGCTACCCGCTGGGTCACAAGCTATAAAACCCCTTTGGTAGAGGGGCTCGCACCCTTAAGCGCCAAGTCTCGGGTAATCGCCATGCGTAAAGCGCGTCCGAATGCCTTAAAAATAGTCTCTGCTTGATGGTGTGCATTGTGTCCACGCAAATTGTCGATATGCAAAGTGACATTGGCATGATTCACAAATCCCTGAAAAAACTCGATCACCAAATCAACGTCAAAGTCGCCCACTTTGGCGCGGGTAAAGGGCACGTGAAATTCCAGCCCAGGTCGTCCACTGCAGTCGAGCACAACGCGCGATAACGCCTCGTCTAACGGCACATAGGCATGCCCGTATCGGATGATGCCGGTCTTATCGCCAATCGCCTCGTTAAATGCCTGACCCAGCGTAATCCCAATGTCTTCAACCGTATGGTGGGCATCAATGTGGAGATCGCCCTTAGCAACGATGTTGAGATCAATTTGCCCATGCCGCGCGATTTGGTCGAGCATATGCTCAAGAAACGGCAGCCCCGTGTCGAGTTCACATTGACCGCTACCATCCAGACACAACGCCACTTCGATTTGCGTCTCTAGGGTTGCTCGGCTAATTGTTGCCCGGCGCTCGCCGGTATCCTGCTGACTCATGCTATTTTCTCCGGTGTGCGCGACCAAACAGGGCAGTGGCCGCTACACTAGGCCCCTTATTGTATAGAAAGAGTCTCCGTACTTCATTGCGAAGCTTTACCACTCTATGACTACCACACACGCTTTTGCTGACGCGTTACTGCATTGGTTTGACCAGCACGGACGCTCCCAGTTGCCTTGGCAGCACAATCGCACGCCTTATCGGGTTTGGGTGTCAGAGATCATGCTGCAACAAACTCAGGTCATGACAGCCATTCCTTTTTATGAGCGTTTTATGGCTGCGATGCCCACGGTGCGCGATCTGGCTGCAGCGCCTGAGGATGCCGTTTTACACTTATGGACCGGTCTTGGTTACTACGCCCGTGCGCGTAATCTTCACCGCAGCGCCAAACTGATTTGCGCTGATTATGGCGGGCGCCTTCCGGGCAACCTTGATGATTTGATCTCGCTCCCGGGCATTGGCCGCTCCACCGCAGGTGCCATACTGTGTCTCGCGATGGGCGGGCGAGCACCTATTCTCGACGGTAACGTGAAGCGCGTGCTGGCGCGGCACTACGCTGTCGAGGGCTGGCCAGGACAGCGCGCAGTAAGCGATCAGCTATGGACCTTAGCCGAGCACAACACGCCCCATGAGCGCGTCGCGGATTACACGCAAGCCATCATGGACCTAGGCGCCACCTGCTGTAAGCGAACCCAGCCCAGCTGCGCCACCTGCCCGGTGCAAACAAACTGCCGCGCACTCGCAACCCAAAGCCAAACAGCCTTCCCCGGTCGCAAACCGCAAAAGCCCAAGCCCTCGCGGCAACGTTGGTTTGCCGTTGCCGTCAGATCATCGGGCGAGGTGCTATTGCAGAAACGTGCGGCCGAAGGAATCTGGGGCGGGTTGTGGGCTCCACCCGAATTTTCGGATGAGGCCTCGGCCAAAGAATTTCTGCACGATACCGTGGGTGTGAGTGC
>JABJAS010000027.1 GCA_018666055.1 Halieaceae bacterium
GTTTTTTTTGCACATACAGCGGAAGATCAGGCAGCGGAAGGTCAGTCAGTGGGAGATTAGTGCGGCGAGTGGCGTGCGTATTAGCAGTATTAGTGGCCATATCAACATCCTTGTTCAATGAGTGGTCCTCGATGGGATGAGGTCGGAGTAATCCTTTACCCCAGCTCTTTAGCATATCGAAATTTAGGCTCGTCGCCAGTTTATCGACCGAAAGTGATTGGTTAGCGACGACGTCGTTTGTGGATGCGCCGTGAGTGAACGCGCCGTTATGAGTTATCCGTTGACACAGACTATTGGGTCGGCCAATTAACGCCCCGCGCCGCTTGTCTCGGTGGCGCTTATGACCAGTGGGGTGGTCTGCACCAGGCACGGGGTTGACTGGTTTTCGGGCAATACAGGGGGTGCTTGGGCATGCCGCTGGCCGTGAGGCCCAGGCAGTGCGGGTTTTCAACCCACGGTGACGCGCGGTTGGCACGGTCTAGCAGGTGGCCCCCATTACCCCATGCGGCAATCACCAGTGTCGACTCCCGCGACGCACGGCGCAGCCACTCATTTGCGCGCGGACCCTGTGGGTCGTCCGATAAGCGTAACGCGCGAGGATCCGTCGATCGCAATGCAAACAAATTGACCAGCAAGAGGGAGCCATAACCCCATTGGTCGGCAAAGTTGATACAGCGCCGCAAGGTAGGATCATTAGTGTGAGCGTCGGCGGTGGAAGGATTGAGCCCGATAAACGTGCACTGCGGTAGGTCGCTATTCCAGCAACGTCGTAGCCAATAGCGATAACGTCCGCAGCGAGAAAAGCCGGCGCGACCGCGAGCCGCTAAACCGGACACTGTCACCGTGATGGGCGCTCTGATTCATCAGTGGTAGCAAGTAGCGTTGCTGTTGTGCCTTTGCGCAGTCCCTGAAGCATATCAAGCGACCATTGCGTCCATCACTGTTGGGTTGCAGAGACGCTACCACAGTTGTGGGTGATCGAGCACGACGCTGCGCTGAGGCAGAGCGCCCAATAAATGTTGATGGCGAGCTCATTGAAAACATCGACTACGACCGCTAATGACCTCTATTTTACTTGTATGATGGACTCCGCGGCCGCTTGCCGACAGAGAGCTAGCGTGCAAAAGCCGACACCATATGAGTGACTTAGGAGGGCGCTATGATTTTATTGACCGGGGCAACGGGCCGAGTTGGCAAAGCCGCAGCGACTGAGTTGCTGAGCAAAGGCGTGCCGTTCAGGGCGTTTGTGCGTGATGCCGACAAGTTCGCCCATACGGGTGACGGTGTCGAGATGGTGGTAGGCGATTTCACCGATCCGGAGTCAGTGGCGCGTGCCGTGAAGGGGGTCACCCGAGCGTTAATCGTGATGGGGAATCATCCCGATCAGGCCATGTTGGAACAACGTTTTGCCACCGTGGCTGCCGACGCGGGTGTCGCGCACTTGGTCAAAGTCTCTTCTATGGAGGCGGCTCCTGACGCCACCGCGGCATTACCCAAAAATCATTTTGAGACTGAGCAACACATTGCAGCGTTGGATCTGGGTTGGACTTTTCTGCGCCCCAATTACTACATGCAGAATATGCTGATGTACGCCGCTTCGGTCAGTCGGGCGAGCTCCTTCGCGCTTCCTTTAGGGCGCGCTAACACTGCCATGATTGATGCTCGCGATGTTGGACGGGTCGCGGCGCGTGTGTTGTCCGAGGAGGGCCATGAGCAGCAAATCTATCGTCTTACCGGCCCTGAGCTGTTGAACTTTCACGATGTGGCCGGACAAATGAGTTCGATCTTACAACGCAGTATCGAATACATTGAGCAAACGCCTGAGGCGTTTCGTGAGGTCCTAGGACAGTTCATTCAATCACCGTGGCAACTCGATGCGGTCTGCGAGTTATTTGGTGAAATCGCGGCAGGATCTCTCGACGAGCAAACCACGACGGTGGCGGACTTGCTCGGCACACCAGCCACGCCCTTTGCCGCGTTCGTTGCAGAGTTTGCTGGCGCATTCTCAGCGGCTGCCCCGTAGCGTCATCAAGAACAAGAGGGTCGATTGACATGTTTTTCATTTTGTTTACGCTCGGTTTTGTCGCAGTGGTGATGACCTGCATGATCATGATTAACCGCTGGATGGTGTCCA
>JABJAS010000227.1 GCA_018666055.1 Halieaceae bacterium
ATCGGCAATAAAACTTTTGAAGCGCTCCGGATGCGCCGCTGCGAGCGCCTCCATTTCTGGTAACAACGCCGCTTCAAACGCTTCGCCGCCAATACCAACGAACACATCAGCGATGACGGAATCTTGTTTGGTGCTCATGAACCCCATGCGCAGATTAGGGTCCTCGTTTAGCTGGTAAATATGGTAACCCGTTGTGTGCCCCGCCTCACTGATACAGTCACTACAATCGTCGGGAATAAAGCGAGTGGCATTCCATTCTTCGCTGACAAAGTCGACGTAACCGGGGCGTGAGATACCCACGCCTGAATCATTGATCAGATCGATCGGTGTCTCCGGATATAATTTTCGCACCAATGGCAGCATGTAATCGGTGCCGAAGCCCCCTGCGCTATTGCCCGTGAGCAGTATGCGGCTCGGCGCGGGAAACGCTGATGCAATGACATCAATCGACGCAGAGAGGTTTTTCAGGCCGTGATGGTAGCGATCGACGACGCCATCGTCGTTGGTGTCAATTGATGTATCACCCGAGAACACTGAGCCGTCACAGTAGGGTAAGTAGGCCACATTGAAATTGCGAGCCGGATTATTATTGGCTGTTGGATTGAGTATGCCGAAGCGCGGCATGCCGGGTAGTGCCTCAGTAGTGGCTTGGCACAGCAGGCTGTTGCAGGCACCGCCGCCCTCAAGAAATATCATTAGCTCGTTACGCGAACCCTCGCGAGTTGCCATGGTGTAGTCGCCACCGAGCAAGCAACGAGGACCCTCTCCCGTTCCGAAGGTGTGTTGCACAATATCCCCGGAAGTCTCCGACAGCATCGGCGTAAAGTCGCCAAGGTATTGGTCAACGCCCTGCTCGTATAGGGCCTCGAAAGGGATCGCTTCCGCACTGGGTGGGGGGGGCGGGGCGGCTGGTGGGCCGCTCGGTGGCGCCGACCCTGAGCCACCCGACCCTGAGCACGCCGACAGCACGACTGTTGATACCAGGAAAAAAATACCGGCTCTTGTTATCCCCACCATCGTCGATATCCTGCTGTTTTTTTTATTAGAGGAGGGTGATGTTAGCAAACTTCCCACCGTGACTTGCTCTACGGTAAGGCAGTGGGCGGCGCATAGTCTCAAGTGGGGTCTTAAAGGTGAGGGTGAGGCTACAGTGAGAAGGTACCCAGAGCAGTTCAGAGCATGATGAGGCGGCGGCAGGATCGCTGACAACAGCCGGCGGTGACTGTCCATCGCGGTGGCTTTCTAATCAGTCGTGAGAGAGGCGAAGCCCGGTGATGAAAAGGATCGCCCCAGTCAGGCTGAGAGGACCTGAGTGGGGCGAGAGGCGCTGCTCAGGGGTTTGAGGGCTGAGCGGCGCCATGCTGGTATGACAGCGACGTTTGACCAAGTAGTGCACGCATGTCGTTTGCTTGCTTGACCGCACGGCCACACCGGCAATGATAATGATAGTCATTATCAATTATAATTGCAAGACGTTTTCCAACAAACAACCTGTTCCGACTGGGTGCCCACGACGGCGTCAGCAAAGCCCCAGTGACTTTGCGCGCGCGCAGCACTGACACAAAGCACTTACGCAAACAGAAAATAGGGCGTCGGCGATCGGTTCAGATCCATACTGAGCGCCGTTTGAAGCTGGTTCGGGAGCGGTATGGCTTGGGTAGTGTCATTGCCCCACACGATCGCTGCCTGGACTGCCTCCCGAATGGTGGGGTTGAACCGCAGAGGATGAACCGTATTCCATCCCTCGTGCGGCGCCTCAACGAATTGTCCTTCCATGATGTGCCCGTCAAAATGAACCCCCAGACCAAACTCGTGAGTGGCGATGGCGGCGACGTACGCATCGACGGCGGGGCGGTGTGCGCCGTCAACAAAAATAGTGGCGGTGAGATGGCCTCGCTCAGCCACCAGCTGGTTCGCCCTTTCCAAGATCTCATCGATATCCCTCGAGTCGGGTCGGGTGAGCCACCTCAGCTCTTCCTGCGCCTGTAGCCAAGCGGTTAGCCTGTTTTCGAACACGATGGATAGATTCTCGTCGAGCCGCACTCTGCGCTTGCGTTTGTGCTGTAACACGAGTCTCAACAGGTCTTGCCTGAGCGCCTGATAGTCCGATCGCCTCATCAGATCTGCAGCGGTCACCCGGCCCGCTCCGGTATAAATCTTCTCGGTGAGTTGGGTCGGGGTCAGCACGCTGACACCTCCTTCGGTTTGACCTCTTTATAGTATTGATAATCATTCCCATTCGCAATAGTATGCGGACAGTCAACCTGTACTGAGAGTTGGTTGTATCCATTCTCCGGTCAACACAACAAAGGAAAAATCATGAGCGTTCTAGTGGGAAAAAAGGCCCCGTTGTTTCAGTCACAGGCAGTCCTCGCTAATGGAGAAATCGTCGACGACTTTTATCTTGGGCAGGCCATTTCGGGTAAATATGCGGCACTGTTTTTCTATCCGTTAGACTTCACGTTTGTCTGCCCGTCAGAAATTATCGCTTTCGCCAACAGAACGGCCGCACTAAAGGCCCTTAACTGCGAAGTAGTCGCAGTGAGCACGGATTCGCATCACACCCATTTTGCGTGGCGGAATACACCCGTGGAGCAAGGCGGCATTGGCCCCGTTCCATTCCCGCTGGTGTCCGATATGACGCGAGATATTTCGTCTGCCTATGGCATCCTGGCTGATGACAGTGACTCTTTTTATCCGGCTGGTGTCGCCATGAGGGCCACCTTTATCATGGACCAAAAAGGCATCGTGAGACACCAAGTGGTTAATGATGAGCCGCTAGGGCGCAGTGTCGATGAGGTGGTCAGGGTAG
>JABJAS010000228.1 GCA_018666055.1 Halieaceae bacterium
CGATGGCATCGACAAGATAGAAATCATGATCGATGGGGAATATGCGTTTGATGCACCCTATGGCGGCGCCAGAGGTGACGTAGGCGGCGCTTTTCCGGAAGTGGCCAATGCGAGTCAATCGGGCTTCTCGCTGGCCTATGCCTATAGCAATCTATCGCCGGGCAGTCACACCATAACGGCTGTTGCTCATACTTTAGACGGCGAAACGCAAATGAGCTCAGCAACCTTTGAGACCGTGCGATTCAAGCAGTCGTTTATCAGCGGTGCCAATGCGGTTGATCTGGCGGCGACCAGCTGCACGGTTGCGGGCGATGAGATTTCGGCGGGCAATGCCCTAATCGGTGGCGATATTTACGACATATTGCTCGATTGGCGCACGGCGGAGCAGGGATTTGAGATCATCAAAATTGTTGATGACAGCAGCGCCGATGACAATGGAACAGGTGGCAGCGGCGATGACGTTATCTTCAGCGACTCGGATTTGTCGTTTAGCTTCGCAAGTAATCTTGACGATGCGGTATTTTTTATTGGCGACACAATCACCTGGACAGTGACTATCACGAATCGTTCAGCAGCAGATGCCCCTGCTTTTCTATTACAGGAGTCAGGCAACGACCCTTCGTTTGATCGGTTTGGCAAATACGCTGAGTGGTTGGAAATACCGTCCATTTGCACGGTCGCGGACGGCAGTAATGGTTACCCCTACGACAACGGGCTGGTTTGCGATATTGATACGGTGCGGGCCAAATCCACACAGTCTCTCGTTTTTGTGACGAAGATGCGGGCCGATGCGCTGAGCATTATTCCGTCTGGCGGCATCCCAAACCCCTGGTTCGATATCACCACGCCAGTCGAAGGCAACTACGTGGTGCTTGATAACAGCTTCAAGGCCCACAACCCGATTGAAGATGTGTTGACGGACTCAGATGGAGACGGCGTCTCCGATTTTAATGAGGGCTTGGTCGGGACCAACCCAAATGACAGGAGTTCACTTTCGACTCGTGACTCCGTAATCGATGTCGCTTTTTTATACACGCGGTCATTTACCGCCGATATCTCACGGTTGAATCAGCCGCAACCTTATATTGACGATTTAGTCGGCGGCGTGAATAACATATATGGGGATATTAGTGAGACAGGCATTCAGTTTAGGGCCGTACACTATCAAGAGTTACTGTATGAAAACCCCGATGCGACCTTGAGTTGGAACAGCGTGACCGCCCTGATGGAGCAATACGGGACGCCGGGCAAGAACAAATGGGCCATTAGCGAGAATATTCGGGTCATGTCGGGCGCCGATTTAGTGGTGATTCTTGATGGCCAAGCGGGCGAGGATGAATTCTCTGGATTGGCCACCGGCACCTTTGGTTCAAAGGGTTATTTTGCCAACAACAGCCGCAGAAGCGTGGTGATGCACACCACTAATTTCAATGAAGAAGAATCGACCCTGGCGCACGAGTTAGGTCACGTATTTGGTCTGGCACATGGTGCGCGGCAGACCGGAGAGGGGATTTTTGGTTGGGCAAGAGGCTTTGGCGTTGATAATGAATTTGCCACCATCATGGCTTACTCAGGTCTTTACAACGTGACGCCTTACACCGATCTGTCCAAGCGTTTTTCTAATCCTCGTAGCATGGCCTGTCAGGGATTAGCCTGTGGGGTCGATAAGGCAGACGTGGAAAATGGTGCCGATGCGGTTTCTGCTCTGCAAGCGACTCGTTACCAAGTTGAAGCCTTCTCGCCAACGAGGCCGACGTTGGAGGTAACCTTCAGCGACGCTACGCAACGTAACGTGACGATAGCGGCGGGCGCTGTCAAAAATAATACGGTGGGCTTTGACGATAGTTTCAGCTGCGAAGATGCGGTTACCGTCGCCTCAACGATACGCCTTGCCGAAGAGCATGTTGGCTTAATGGGTTCTGCCCATGCGATGATCAGCGCAGGCGCTCTGGGAGTGTTTGCTGTGAATGCGCAGGGCGAGCTGGAAAAAATGGCGGATACAGCGGTGACTGCCGACAATGTAGAGGCATTGTTTGCCGAGGCCTCGCAAGGACGCGCCGCTCCGCTGCGTGCCGCGGAAATGCCGATAGCGCTTGACGCGTTAAAACCTAAAGGGGGTCTTTTTGAATCAGCGGCACTTGCAATACATTTTGGTTATACCCTCGCTGATAATGATCTTGTTGTGATGAGTAAAAACCCACTGAGCGTGGAGTTCAATTGCTTATGAAGCCCTCTGTCCATCGCGCCGTCGCGCAAAGCCTTTGGGCACTGATATTGGGACTAATGTTAGCAATGTCGGCGCCCATCAGCGCCGATGATGTGCTGCGTATCATGTTGGAAGAGCCGGTAGCCGGTGAGATCCATGGTGGCGTGGGCAATCTCCGCGGCTGGGCAGTCGCGACAGATGGCATCGATAAGATCGAGATCATGATCGATGGGGAGTATGCCTTTGATGCACCCTATGGTGGTGCGAGAGGTGACGTGGGCGGTGCCTTTCCCGAGGTTGCCAACGCGAGCCAATCTGGCTTTTCGTTGGCCTATGCCTACAGCAATTTATCGCCGGGTAGCCACACGATCTCGGCGATCGCGCATACCCTAGAGGGGGAGACGCAGACGAGCTCAGCAACCTTTGAGACCGTGAGGTTCAAGCAGTCGTTTATCAGCGGTGCTAGTGCGGTTGATTTAGATGCTACCAGTTGCACGGTCACTGGCGACGAAATCTCGGCCAGCAATGCGGTCATCGGCGGCGATACCTATGACATGGTGCTGGACTGGCGGACGGCAGAGCAGGGATTTGAGATTGTGCAGATCGTTGAGGGCAGCAACGTCGACAACGGCGACGCTGTTACTGAGTTTGATTGTGCGAGCGGTCTATATTATGCCTCTAGGCCCGCAGCAGTCAGCACTGACGAATCATATCGTTATTATGAATATGCCTGGCAGGGGGATCCCCATATCTGCATTAACGTTTATGAGGAAAATCTACTGAATGGTCGGGAAGAAAAAGTCATATCAGTCATGAATTGGGCGAAAGAAAACTTACC
>JABJAS010000229.1 GCA_018666055.1 Halieaceae bacterium
ATCAGTCTTGCCGGACCCTCTAATCGCCTACTAGAGACCGCGCTGACACGAGTCCGAGAAAAGGGTGTGCTCGCAATTGCGGCAGCGGGAAACGGCGGGCCAATGGCGCAACCGATGTATCCGGCGGCCTATCCTGAGGTGGTTGCCGTGACCGCGACCGATAATCGAGGTCGCGCCTTCCGTTTGGCGAACCGGGGTGAGTACGTCGACATCGCCGCCCCGGGTGTCAATATTCGTCATGCTCAAGCCGGTGGCGGCTTTGCTGCATCTTCGGGGACTTCTTACGCGGTGCCGTTTGTCACGGTAGCGGCTGCACGGCTATTGCAGTCCACCGCTGAACCCGCTCTGATGCTCGACGCTTTGTATGCCAGTGCTAGGGATATTGGCGCACCGGGCAGAGATCAAATTTATGGTTATGGACAGCTACAGTTCTGAGATCGCCCTGCTGCGATACTAAAACGAGAGCCTGATCTCAGTGCCCACGATTAAATCGCTGTAACTGGCAGTGGGAAGGTTGGAGTCATAGTCAGAGTTTTTGACCGTCACGGCCACTGAAGCATATTGAGTGAACGAGACCCGCAGTTCCGCCGCAAAGCGGACCCGCGTATCTTCCCGCTCAGTGCCGATCATCGGATCGGCGGTACTGTATTGGCGGTCTTCCAATTTGCCCTCAAGCTTGAGCTCGAAAGGCAGTTGCCAGAAAGTCTCTCGATGAACGTACTTCGCTTTTACCGCGTGCGAGCTATAGTCGTAACGGTTGGCGCGGGCGTCATCTTCTCGGTAGGCGTAGCCGATGACGACGTAGCGTTTGAGTCCTTGTAGAAAATAGTAACTGTCGATCGATACGCTGTGACTATCTGCTTCCCGCGCTGGGCGACGGGCGATTTCTTTTTGCCCGTAAATATATTCGCCGCGGATAAACCATTGTTTGCTGAGAAAGCCTGCAATATAGGGCGATAGACGTTCGTATGTTAAAAACGCCTCTCCATCAAGGTCTGCCGAGACATCAAACCAATTGATACCGACGGTAGTATCAGCAATTTGCGTTTCAAGATTAACGCCATAGGATTCGGTTCGACGATCCACTTGTGAAAATTCTTGATAGGCATCGTCGACTAACCCCGCGGATAGCCTCAGCGAGGTTTTATCCTTATAAGTAAACGAGGCAGAAGCCTGCGCTTCGAGAGACGTCACCTCGTCTGATTCGCCGGTGGCTCGCTCTAGCTCGTCCAAGCCAACGTTGTCGTCCCAAGCGTAGCCGGCGGTCAGCTCTAAATCAAACTCCGCAGATGATGCGCGTTGGGTGCACAGTAGCAACGCGATAAGCGTCATAGTGCGTGTAAGAAGAGGTCTGGTCAGCAAGTCGAAGAGTAGACGTTTAAAAGCTCAAGGAGAGACTAATACAGCACAGGGGTTTTCGCCTCTCCTTCTGCTTAAAGTTTCTGTGAAAAGTCATCTTGACCTATGCGCTGGGGGTTTCACTGACCCTATCGTATTTGTGTCGAAAAGGCTTGCTTAGCGGTAGCAAGATCCTCAGCCCAAGTCTGTTTATCCGAGACTGTTTTTCTGAGGCGGTACGAGCGCTGTGCTGACACCCTTATCCTGCCAGGTTGGCTCCCAGTCCTTCGGGGCGTCCTTGATCATTAATGACAAAAGCGTGGGTCGGATCAAAATGGCCGGGATCCAAAATGCCACAGCTGTGGGCGATAAGGGCAACCTCCTCGTTCATTGAGTCGGCGTAATTTGCGACACGCGTCGCCTTGAGGGTTGGATTGAGCCCTTTTTGTAGTTTGGGATCATGGGTCGTGATGCCGGTGGGGCAGGTGTTTTCATTGCACTGGAGCGCTTGAATACAACCCAGCGAAAACATAAAGCCACGCGCCGAACACACCACGTCTGCACCGAGGCACAGTGCTGCGGCCATGCCAGCAGGGTTAACCATTTTACCGGCGGCAATCAGGCGGATGCGGTCCCTCAGGCCCGCTTGACGCAATGCTGCGTCGACCAAGGGTAAGCTGGCCGCAACCGGTAAGCCCATGTTATCCATGAGTCCTTGGGGTGCCGCGCCGGTGCCGCCGTCTGCGCTATCGAGGGTAATGAAATCAGGCGCACTGTTGATGCCACGACTGTGGATGGCCGCACAGAAGTCATC
>JABJAS010000230.1 GCA_018666055.1 Halieaceae bacterium
GCGAAATTGATCAGATCTGCCATGAGTATATTGTCGACGTTCAGCAAGCCATACCGGCGCCTTTAAACTATAAGGGATTTCCGAAGTCGATCTGCACCTCGGTCAACGAGGTGATATGCCATGGCATCCCCTCCGACAATAAAAAGTTACGCAATGGCGACATCATCAATATTGACGTCACTGTGATTAAGGATGGCTGGCATGGTGATACGAGCATCATGCTCGGCGTTGGCGATGTGGCGCCCCATGCAGAACGCCTAATGCGCACCACGCAGGAATGCCTTTATCAAGCACTAGCGCTGGTCAAGCCCGGTGCAGCACTGGGTGATTTAGGACACGTGATTCAACAGCATGCCGAGTCCAACTATTATTCGGTTGTCAGAGAATATTGCGGGCATGGTATCGGCCAAGTTTTCCACGAGGAGCCACAGGTATTGCATTACGGCAAGCCAGGGACTGGCCTTCGATTGGAATCGGGCATGACGTTTACCGTAGAGCCGATGATCAATGCTGGAAAACGCTATACCAAACTGAATACACGCGACGGCTGGACCGTGACTACCCGGGACGGCCGCCTATCTGCACAGTGGGAACATACCATCGCAGTCACTGATACTGGCTGTGAGGTCTTTACCCGGAGGCGGGATGAGCAGTTCCCTTTCTGAGGCCAGTCAAGACCATCAACTTCCGCCCCTGTGCACGGAACGTTTCACCGAGGAGGGACCCGTCGAGGTAGTGCGCGAGTACCTCAGTGCGACCCGCGCGACGCTGGCGGCGGCGTTTCACCCCAGCAAACCCATTACCCCCCTGTTACGAGATGCCAGTAACGCGGTCGACATGGCGCTCAGTCAACTGTGGCAGACGCAGGTGGGTGACCCTGCCGACGTTGCCTTAATCGCAGTGGGCGGATACGGGCGCGGGGAGCTCTTTCCGCACTCCGACATCGATATACTGGTCCTAACAAGATCGACTCCTGTCGACGCGGTTACCCTCAAACTCGAGGGTTTCATCACCATGCTGTGGGATATTGGCCTGCAAATCGGGCACAGCGTCAGGACGCTTGCGGAGTGCGCAACGCTGGCCGAAGAAGATCTCACTGTGATCACCACGATGATGGAATCTCGACTGATTGCCGGCGACACCGCTCTTGAGGAAGCGCTCAAGCGCATCACAGACCCTACCAATATGTGGCCTCCCAACGCGTTCATTCGGGGAAAACTCGGTGAGCAGCAGCGCCGCCATGACAAATACAGCAATACGGAATATGCACTCGAACCCAATATCAAACGCTCTCCCGGGGGCTTGAGAGACCTTCAGGTCATCGAATGGATCACGCTGCGTTGTTTCGACTTGGGACTGGAGGACATTGACCAACCGGATTTCTTGAGCCGCATTGAGCTAGATCAACTGAGAGACGGCAAGGAGTTTTTGAGTCAAGTCAGATTTGCACTGCACAGCATGACGGGCCGCGCCGAAGATCGGCTCTTATTCGATCACCAAAAAAAACTGGCTGAGCTTTGGGACGTGGTAGACGGAGACAAACTGGCTGTTGAGCAGTTCATGCAGGTGTATTACCGCTGGATGAAAACGCTCAGCCAGCTCAATGAGCTTCTGATAGAAGTCTTTGAGCACCGGTTATCCGAGGAGCCCGACTCAGAAGTTCGTGTCATCGACGGCGATTTTGAAGTCAGTGACTGTCGTATCCGGGCACGTCACGATGCGGTATTTACTCAAAACCCCAGCAATCTACTTCGGTTATTTGTTTTGATTGGCAATGACCAGCTGGTCGACCGTATCGAACCGAATACACAGCGGCTGTTGCGCCGTGACGCACACCTCATCAATGAGGATTTCCGTGCCTCCACGATCAATCGATCTCTGTTTCTGGAGATATTGGGCGTGCCCCACAATATGACCAAGCAGCTGCGAAGAATGTCTCGCCATGGCGTGTTAGGCCGATATCTGCCTGCATTTGGCCGCATCATTGGGCAAATGCAGTTCGATTTATTCCACGCCTATACCGTGGATGCCCACACCACCGAGGTCATTGCGAATACGCGCCGCTTCATGCGTGCCGACTATACCGACCGCTTCCCAGTCTCGACCCGTATTGCACGCCGGTTGCGCGATCCTCGCTTGCTCTACATCGCCGCCTTGTTTCATGACATTGGTAAAGGCAGGGGGGGCGATCACTCCGAACTGGGCGCAGTCGATGCGACCTATTTTTGTCTAACCCATGGGCTGTCAACCTCAGATGCCGACCTCGTCACCTGGCTCGTCCAAAATCACCTACTGATGAGCCAAATCGCACAAAAACGAGACATATCAGATCCTGAGGAAATCCAACGGTTCGCTGAAACGGTTGCCGACCAGGAACGATTGGACTACCTCTATACGCTCACCGTAGCTGACATTGCCGGCACCAACCCTGAGTTGTGGAATGCTTGGCGCTCTTCCTTGATGCGCCAACTGTATACGGAGACGAGTCGAGCGCTGTCGCGGGGATTGCAGAATCCACTGGGGCGAGAGCAAGTCATTGAAGACACCAAACAGGCGGCTACCGAAGCGCTCGAATACCGAGGCTTTCTGCCCGAGGAACTCTTAAGTGCTTGGTCCACCCGCGGGGATGATTACTTTTTACGCGAGCGCCCCGAAGACATTGCTTGGCACACCGAAGCCATCGCTGATCATGACGTTAAAAGTGGCGCCCTCGTATTGGTCAGGCAGGCCAGCGATTCACCTATTGCCAATGCGACACAGATTTTTGTCCATACGGTGGACGCGCCGGATACCTTTGCCCGGATCTGTGCCGCATTAGAGTCATTGGACTACAGCATCCATGATGCCCGTATCTACAGCGATACCGATGGCAGTACGTTGGATACTTTCTTCGTATTAAAAAATAATGGTTCAACCCTTGATGCTCACCCTGACAACGCTGTCGAAATCAAACAGGCGATCCAGCATAGCCTGCATCACGCCACGCTAAGGACGATTTCCCGACACACACCCAGAACAGCCAAAGCATTTACCATTCCCACGACGGTTGATTTTTCGCAGGACGATTCGGGTGAGTTGACGATTTTAGAAGTCACCACGGCAGACCGACCGGGGCTTATGGCAAGGCTGGGTTCGGTAATGTCCCGTTATGCGGTGTCCATACAGGGCGCAAAAATCCAGACGCTGGGTGAACGCGTCGAAGATACCTTTTTTCTGGCCGATGCAGCAGGGGGCCAGCTGACCGATGCAACCCTAGTCGAACAACTCAAAAATGACCTGATCGCCGAGCTGGATGGTTTGACGCGAGAGCCCGACAAGTTGCCTTCCGGGCACGACATTTGAACGCGGGACTCGCACTGCTCCAGCCGTATCCGTTTGAGCGACTGGCGACGCTACTCCGCCACTCAGAGCCCGCCCTCAATCCAGTCATTCCGCTGACCGTGGGGGAGCCTCAGCATCCACCACCTGATGGCGCTGTCGCGCTCTTGCAGGAGCACGCGCTGCTGGTCGCAAAATATCCGGCGACCCAAGGGCGAGCGCAGTTGAGAGCCGCCATCGCACAGTGGCTGGCAAAACGCTTCGGGTTGTCATCGGTTGATCCCGAGCACCACGTTCTGCCGCTCAATGGCACTCGGGAGGGCTTATTTGCGCTCGCGCAAGCGGTGGTCAGCTCTCAACAGGCGGGGGCCGTCATTTGCCCTAACCCGTTTTATCAAATCTATGAAGGCGCCGCGCTACTCGCGGGCTCGCAGCCACTGTTGCTTAATTGCGATGAGCAAAATGGCTTTCTGCCAGATATTGATCTGGTTACGTCCGCGCAGTGGCAAAGCTGCCAACTGGTGTACTTATGCACTCCCGGTAATCCGGGGGGGGCCGTCATGTCTAGCCATCAATTACAGCGGCTAATTACGCTCGCCCATGAGCACAACTTTTTAATTGCCAGTGACGAATGCTATAGCGAAATCTACCCGGATGAAGCGGCTCCCCCCACGGGGCTGCTAGAAGCTGCCGCTGCCATGGGCAATACCGAATTTCGACATTGCCTGTGTTTTCACAGTTTATCTAAGCGCTCCAATTTGCCCGGCCTGCGGTCGGGTTTTGTCGCGGGAGATCCCGACTGGATCGGGCGTTTTCGTCGTTATCGAACCTATCATGGGTGTGCCATGCCACTACATCATCAGATTGCCAGTGAATGGGCTTGGGGTGACGAAGCGCATGTCGTAGCCAATCGTGCGCGATATCGGCAAAAATTTGAAGCCGTCGCACCCATTCTGTCTGCTGTCCTACCCACACCCAAACCCGATGCAGGCTTTTACCTGTGGCCGCAAACGCCGGTTGATGACGAACGCTTTGCCCAGAAGGTCTATGAGAGAGCCGGCGTTAGCCTGTTACCGGGCAGCTATCTCGCGCGCGAAACAACGGCAGGAAACCCAGGCGCCATGCGTGTCCGGATCGCTTTGGTTGCCGAACTGTCGCAGTGCGTCGAGGCAGCAGAGCGTATTGCTGACTGCCTACGTCAAGGTTGGTAGGACGGTTATCGTGGCAAACATGAGCAAAGCAGAGCGCATCTCGTACATCGGCGAGCGACTGCAATCATTGTATCCCGAGACCCCCGTTCCCCTCGATCATCAGGACCCGTACACACTACTGATTGCTGTTTTACTGAGCGCACAATGCACTGATGAGCGAGTGAACCAAGTGACACCCGCACTGTTCGAGCAAGCCGACTCACCGGACCGGATGGTCTCGTTGTCGGTAGAGGCCATCCGCGCGATCATCCGCCCCTGCGGGCTTTCCCCTCAAAAATCAAAAGCCATTCATCGTCTCAGCCAAATATTACTCGACCTCTACGATGGCGAGGTGCCGGCCGACATGGCAGCGCTTGAGCAGCTCCCCGGTGTGGGCCACAAAACTGCCAGCGTTGTGATGGCACAAGCATTCGGTTTACCTACTTTTCCCGTGGACACTCATATTCACCGACTCGCTCAGCGCTGGGGACTCACACGCGGTCGCAATGTCGTGGAGACTGAACGAGACCTAAAACGTGCCTTCCCGATCGAATGTTGGAACGCATTGCATCTACAAATTATTTTTTATGGTCGGGAGTACTGTACCGCGCGGGGTTGTGATGGTCGTGTCTGCGAGATTTGTCGGACCTGCTACCCAGCGAGAAAGCACCCTAAGCAATGCAACAAAGCGTGAATCTAAAAGCCATTCTGCGCCGATTCTGCTAACCTTTGGTGGCACCGGGTTGCTGAGCGTGACTGAAATAGCGTCCTTGCAGCGCCCATCCACCAAGCCAAAGACCTTCACCATGACGATAACGCCAACGATTTATGGAATCGCCAATTGCGACACCGTCCGCAAGGCACGAAAATGGCTTGATGCGCACCAGATTGCCTATGATTTCGTCGACGTCCGAGAACAATTGCCGTCGCCGTCTAAGGTGTCGCTGTGGCTCGAAAAAGTCGGTGTCGAACAACTCGTCAACCGACGCAGTACCACGTGGAGAAATCTAGCCGATTCAGCACGGAAAGCGCTCGAGGATGGTGCTGCACAGCAAATATTACTGGATCATCCGACCTTGATAAAACGCCCAGTTCTTGAGCTGGGGAGCGAGGTCATAGTGGGGTTTTCGGCTGATCGCTATCAGCAACACTTTAACGTTTGAGGAGTCATTATCGTGGGCGCATTACATGGATTTGGTCTGGGGATCGCCTCTGAAAACGCAGCCGGGGACACGCTTGACGTCTTTTACCCTCAACCGTTGAGCACTGTAACGGGGCCGCTCTGTGACGGATTGACCGATGTTGCGGGTCGTTTAGACAGCACGCAACTGCGCGAACTCGCCACAATGCTGCACAAAATGGGCGAGAACGCATTGGGCGACTTGGCGACCCGACTGGCTGAGTCGGATCGGCCCATCGTGGCTGCGTTGCTCGCCGATAATCACCCCGCGAGCTCGGTTGAGGAGGCCTATCTCAAACTGCATCTCCTGTCGCATCGGCTGGTCAAACCACACCAGACTGACCTGACGGGACTCTTTGGCTTATTACCCAATGTCGCCTGGACTGATCAAGGGCCCGTCGATCTCACTGAGTTACCGCAGCGACAGCTGGATGCTCGGCTACGAGGCACCGTCCTTGAAGTCTCCAGCGTGGACAAGTTTCCCAAAATGACCAATTACGTTGTGCCAGCTGGCGTGCGCATCGCCCACACAGCAAGAGTTCGGCTTGGCGCCTATCTGGGAGAGGGGACCACCGTGATGCATGAGGGGTTCATTAATTTTAATGCGGGCACTGAAGGTCCCGGTATGATTGAGGGGCGTATTGCAGCCGGGGTCTGGGTAGGGACAGGCTCCGATCTTGGAGGGGGCTGTTCTACTATGGGAACGCTTTCAGGCGGCGGCGATATCATTATCTCCGTCGGTCGCGAGTGTCTTATAGGGGCGAATGCTGGACTGGGTATTCCTTTAGGAGACCGTTGCACGATTGAAGCGGGACTCTTTGTTACTGCGGGTACCAAAGTCAGTCTGTTAGATGAATCAGGGAACGTGGTCGATATCGTTTCGGCGCGCACGTTGGCGGGCCGGCCCGATCTTTTGTTTCGGCGCCATTCAACCACCGGAGCGGTGCAATGTCTGACCAATCAGTCTGCCATTGCATTAAATGAGATGTTGCATGTCAATAATTGATCCCGAAGACCCAACGCTCGCGCTGACGAGAGCCTTAATCGCGCGTCCATCC
>JABJAS010000231.1 GCA_018666055.1 Halieaceae bacterium
CCACCAGCCCATTGATACCCGCCTGAACTGTAAGAAGCAGATTCTCTTCATCGATTTCAATCACTTGATTCATCGCGCTCATGTCGAGCAAAATTTGGTCGTCGCTGGGTTCAATGCCCCCGCAAACACCACTGCCTAACCCCCAGGGGATCACGGCAATACCGTGTTCAGTGGCGTGACGCATCAACGCTTGAACCTCTTCCGTCGATTCGGGCCGCACCACACATCCCGGCGTGGGGAGTGTCTCGCCCTGCCAATCCTGCCAATGCTTGAGGCACCATCGGTCAAAACGATGTGCATTAAGCGCCTCTGCATCAACCGAGACCCGCTCTGGACCGATGGCATTAGCTAGCTTTTCGATGTGCATCCGTTGTGTCCTCTACGTAGTGTTGATTGGCATAGCCCGCGCGGCTCGCAGCATCAATAGCCAGGCAGTTCTCTATCTCTGCCGCCTCCCGGGTGGCGTCCCAATTTAGAAGCGCTCCCATCGCATGCGCTGCCTGGGCCAAAATCGGTAGGCCGGCCTCCTCATCAAACCAAGCACGACTGCTTCGGCGCGCCCAGTAATCTTCGAGTCGCAGTGCGCCCTCTGACAGCACTGCCTGACTCACCTCGGCAACCACTAAATCGGCTGTCGTTGATGTGGCAGACGCCACCTGCTGGGCTTCACTGCCATAAAGCCGTTGTATCCGCTCCATCGCCACAGCGCCCCAATCACCGGTAAGTGGTGTTGCGGTGCCGCCCCCCGGCAACGCCACCTCAGCGGTCTGGCAGGGCGCTGCGGTGAAGCTGTTGGCCTCAACAACTTGGTCGACAATCCGCTCAGCCATTGCCCGATACGCCGATAACTTGCCGCCGCCTACGGAGAGCATGCCACTACTCGAGACCCAGACCTCATCTTTGCGCGAAAGCTCCTTGGATGCGCGCCCCGAACCATCGGCCACCAAAGGCCGAATACCTGACCACACTGACACAATGTTGTCTGGCATGAGGTTCGCCTCAGGCATGACCTGTCGCGTGCCGGCCAGCAAATAAGACACGTCACCTTCAGTCACGGGCGGCCAGTACTCGCACTCGGGATGATAATCATCGGTGGTGCCGATATAGGTGTACCCACCGAGCGGCACTGCAAAGATGCGGCGGGCATCGTGGGTACGCATGACTACGGTATTGTGCACAGGAAGGTCTTGGTGCTTAAACACCAAATGAACACCCCGACTGAGCGCTAATCTGGGTGCCTGCTCTTTTTCCAAACCACAGACCGCATCAACCCAAGGCCCCGCTGCATTGACGATCGCGCTGGCGCGCAGTGTCACCTCACTGGTGTCACCCGGCAGAGTCGACCGCGCTTGCACCACAAAATGCCCCTCCCGCCGAATATTGACGGCACTCAAATAGGTTGAGACACAGGCCCCATGCGCCACTGCTGAGCGCGCGGTGGCAACGGTTAAACGTGCATCGTCAGTTAAAAATTCGGGGTAAACGACCGCGCCGTTAAGCCCCGCGGTGGCGATCAAAGGTTCATTTTGCTTCAACTGATCCAAGGACCACGCCTCATGAAAGTCGCTCCGCTCGACGCCCCCTAATCGCTCGTAGGCCCACAGCGCCGCGCGTAACATCAACTTGCTACGGCGGTTATGAGTAGGGATTACATAGGGTGTCTTTTGCGCCAAGTGGGGGGCAATGCGATGCAAGATCGCGCGTTCCGAGGCAGATTCTTTAACCACTGAAATATCACCCGCTACCAGGTAACGAAGACCGCCGTGAATCATCTTGGAGCTACGACTACTGGTGCCACTGGCAAAATCCTGAGCTTCGATCAGCGCCACCGACAAGCCCCGCATGGCAGCATCTCTTGCCACGCCCACACCCGTAATACCGCCACCAATGACCAATAAATCAAACTGTTGACCCTCGAGCGCCCGCAGTTGTGCGCTTCGATCTGTTTGGTTTATCCGATCCATGAGCTTCTCCTCATGCAAAGAATCTCAATGTAACAGCGCGGATGCCGTATAATTGTCTAAAATATGACAATTTGTCGATCCGGTAAAAACCCGCCATGACTGACGATCTTCCCACCGCCGACCTCACACGGTTTCTCGCCAAACTGCCGGTATTCAAGCAGCTCAAAACAACCGAGCGTGAGCAATTGTTGACCCGGTGTCGATTACTTGCGTTAGACCACCGCAAGATTCTGCAGGCCGGTGGTGAACCGCACCATCATCTCTGGGTGGTGGTCACAGGGGAGGTTGCAATGGTCGCGAGCTCAGCCGAGGGCGACGATTTAACGCTGGCAATTTTTGGACCCGGCAGTACGTCGAGCTGGATTGCCCTATTCCACGACACTCCCGCAGAGCGCAATCTCATTGGTGCCCCCGGCAGCTATATCTTGGGCGTTCCTCGTGCCGTCGCACTCTCGTTATTAGAGGCGCACCCCTCGCTCTATCCAACCGTCCTAAAAATCGAGGCCAATCGCTTTCGCGCCGCACTGAATCTTCAGCAACACAACCTCGTGCGTGAACGCCCCCGTCGGGTCGCCGGCTTACTGCTCATGCTGATGGAGATGAGTGGGGAACCCCAACAATCTGCGGTCATCCGACTCACCTCACAGCAACTTGCCCGCATGGCGCATTGTTCACGCCAGTCTTTGTACGAAGCGGTAAAAACGCTCACCTCGCTGGGTGCCGTGCAGCAGAAATATGGTCAGATCGAGATTATCGACCAGCAACGATTACGCGCCGCATACCAAGGAAGCGAAGCAACGCTTAAGGGGTGAGGCTGGTAATCTGAGTACCCACGCCCGCAGTGTCTAACATCTGGCCGTGCTGCACGGATACACGACCCGCGACAACGACACTGTGAATGCCCGTTGGCGCTAAAAACGGCTCGAGGTAGGTCGCTCGAGCCGACACCGTCTGGGGATCAAAGATCACCAAATCGGCATCGGCACCCACTTGTATGCGGCCCTTACGCGCAAAAGCCGGCGCAAATGGCGCCATTCGTCGCGCAGGTAATAAACTTAAACGCGCAATCGCATCAGACAGCGTCAGCCACTTTTGCTCGCGCACATAGTGACCCAGCACGCGTGACGAGGTGCCGGCGCCGTTGGGAACCACCTTTCGATCGTAGTTCATCAGCGGCATGGCATCGCTCGCGACCATTACGTGATTGCGTGACAGCGCCGCCTGATTCCAGGACGCATCAATGTAGTGGTGCACTGTTTGGCCACCCGGACGCGTTTGACGATAGTGAGCAAAGCGCTCTTGTGTCAGCCACTCGCCGGTTTCTGCCCACTGCACGTCGGCATAATCAATCGAAAAGATAGTTCGCCAATCGCGGGAAAACACATCAGACGAAATCATCGCCGACCCCGCGGTCCACGGATACATTTCGGTCGTCACATCCACGCCACGCGCTCGCGCTGCATCGATCTTATCAAGCCATTGGGTCACGCCGCTCATCGCGCTCGCATTGAGATGGCAGATATGGACAGCCGCACCGGTTAGCTCTGCGGCAGCAATCACCTCATCAAGTCCCGTGGGATCACCGTCAATACCCCGCCGTACATGTACAAAGACCGGCACCTCATGTTGTGCCGCAACGGCAAACACCATGTCGCGCTCGGCGTCATCGACAGCACGAGTCATATAGTCGAGTAACAAGCCAATCCCTAAGCCGCCTGCCAACAGCTCTTGTTCAATCATCGACCTAATCTGTGCGCGCTGCTCGACGGTTGCCGATTGCGTAAACGCGCGACCCGATATATCCACCTTGCCCGTAGCCGCGATATCACTTAGTGCCTGAGGGTCGACCACCAGCATACGAATCCACGCGTGACCCACCGATGCGCCAAAATGAGTGAGCGGCGCATCACCCAGCTGCTGGCCAAAACGGGCAATCGGAAAAGTACCTGCCTCCAGCTCCAGCACCGTGGTCACGCCGTCAAGCAGCTCCAAGCGGTAACCCGCCTCCGCCGCACTGTGCGAATGCAGGTTAATAAAACCGGGGCTCACGACCAAACCTGCAGCATCAATGACCTGTGCGGCGTCTAACGGCTTGTCGCTAATGGCCGCCACTTGTCCGTCACGAATACCCACTGAGCGAACGGCGTCGAGCTGACTTTCGGGGTCGATCACTCTGCCGTTTTGAATGACCAGATCAAACGGAGTAGCTGCATGTGCTAGCGAGGAACCGCATAGCCATGCTGCCAACAAAGGGAGGCATAGCGCTGGATAGCACCAATCCCCGATCCCGTCACGCTTAGGAGGGGTCATCATCAGGCGCCTGCAACCACGCTTCGATCACGGGCATTAACTCTGCACTCACTAACTCTACCAGCCAACCGCCTGCCGGCGGCAACAGATAGCTGAGTGTGCCAAAACCATTGTCAGG
>JABJAS010000232.1 GCA_018666055.1 Halieaceae bacterium
AGAGAAGATCAGGATCGTGCTGGATGGCCTGCACGGCCAAGACAGCATGACAGGCTCAACATGGCCATCAGTGAGATCAAACTTGCTGACAAAATAAAAGTAACCGCATGATTTCTACCACTAAGCCACAGTAAAATGGGGGGATGGCCAGATAGTGTGCATGATCCACATAAGCTGAGGCAACAAAAACGCCGCATTGTCGTTTAACCGATAGATTGGTTCGATGCTGTTAATAAGCCTTCATCGCATAGCTTTGGATCAGAAACAAACTCGACAGCCAACGGGCTGATCTAACACAAGGTAAACAGGTGAGCTGCTTTTTGTTAGCGCGATACGCACAGTGTTCTCGCGAAACTTATTCGTTCGTTTCAGCCTCGAAGGTAATCTTCTGTTTACATAAATTGCTACCAAAGGTCCGTCACAAAAACTGCGTTAGATCCACACGCATTTTTATAGTAAGCGTCCGGCGTGGCTGCACTGACGCGTCATAGAGTGTGTTGATAGTGTCCACCATTGATAGTGGACATCTTGAGGGCAGAAATGGCGGGTAAGAAGGGTCAGAAGAAACGGTTCTGGTCGGATGATGAGAAGGTGTCGATCTGCGCGCAAACATGTGCGCCAGGTGTTTCGGTCGCGCAAGTTGCCCGACGGTACGCGATGAACACTAATCTGATCCACAAATGGCTACGTGATCCCAAGTTTGCACCGGATCGGGAGATCGTTGATGACGAGGTTGCTGAGACGCCGTGCTTTCTTCCAGTCGAGATTGTGGACCGACCCCAGACCAAAGACACGGCCCCGACGGCTGACACCAAGCCCGCACAAAGCACGATAGAGATCGACATTGCGGGTGGCCACCTGCTGAGGATCATCGGTGGTTATGATCCCGATGCATTGGCCCGACTGATCCGAGGCCTGTCTGTATGATCCCTGTCCCGTCGAACACACGGGTCTGGCTTGCGGCTGGCGTGACTGACATGCGGCGTGGGTTCACAACGTTGGCAGCTCAGGCAGAACAGACACTGAAGCAAGATCCATTTACGGGGCATCTGTTCGTCTTCCGTGGACGTCGCGGTGACCTAATCAAGATCATCTGGTGGGATGGTCAAGGCGCGTGCCTGTTCAGCAAGCGACTTGAGAAGGGCCGGTTTGTGTGGCCGTCGGCCAAAGAGGGCAAGATAGCGCTGACCGCAGCCCAGTTGGCGATGCTTTTGGAAGGAAGTGACTGGCGCTTGCCACAACGCAGCTGGACGCCGCTTAAAGCGGGGTAAATCGGTACAGAACGAGTCAGTGGGGATTCCTCTGACCATGCGGATCAGCTATGATCTGATCATGCTGGATATCGACAAAACCCTGCCAACAGACCCCGATGAACTGAGGCAGTTCACCGCGCTTTTGCTGTCTGAGGTGAAGTCCCAAGCGGTCCTGATCGAGAAGCTGCGCCATCAATTGGCAGGTCAACGCCATCACCGGTTTGGGTCGTCATCACAAAGCATCGAGCAGCTTCAGCTGGCACTGAAGACCAGCGAGATAGCCGTCGCCAAGATGACAGCAAGGCTGCGTCTCCCCGATGAAGATCCGAAGGACAAACCCAAGCGCCGCGCTCGACCATTGTTCTTGAACCAATGGCGAACAAGGTCTCGCCCCCGACCACATCCCGCGTATGGAAGTCGAGCTAACCACCGGTGACGACGACTGTGCCGAGTGTGGCGGGGCGTTGCGCCGTCTGGGCGAGGATGTGACCAAAGAACTGGAATACGTTCCGGGTCGCTTCATCGTGAACCGCATCGTGCGTCCACGCTTTGCGTGTTCGGGTTGCTGGGCCTTCACACAGGCAGCGTTGCCATCGCGCCCCATCGAACGTGGGCGTCCGGGTCCTGGCCTGCTGGCGCATGTATTGGTCAACAAATACGCAGACCACCTGCCGCTGTATCGTCAAAGCAGCATCTTCGAACGCGATGGGATAGATATTGACCGTTCAACGCTGGCAGATTGGGTAGGCAAGTCCACCGCGCTTTTGGAACCGCTGGCAGATGCTATTGGCCGCCATGTTCTGGCCGGGCAGGCGATCTTTGCAGACGACACCCCGGTGAAAATGCTGGCACCCGGCACCGGCAAGACTGCGACAGCAAGGCTGTGGGCTTATGGCCGGGATGAACGCCCATGGGGCGGCGTTGCGCCACCCGTCAGCTGGTATCAGTTCTCGCCAGACCGCAAAGGGCAACATCCCAAAGATCACCTCGCAAAATATCGAGGTTGGATGCATGCGGATGGTTATGCTGGGTTTGAGGATCTCTATCGCTCTGGCGACATCCGAGAGGTGGCCTGCATGGCCCATGTCAGGCGTAAGTTTGTTGATGTTCACAGGGCGCAGCCATCGCCGATGAAGCCATCCGTTGCATCGCGCAACTCTATGCGGTCGAGAAGGAAGCGCGCGGATCGCCACCAGACCAGCGTGTCGCACTGCAGCAAGCGAAGGCAAAACAGATCTTCGATGATTTGGAAGTCTGGCTGCATACACAACTGCCTAGTATCTCTGGTAAATCGCCGCTCGCGGCTGCAATCCGCTATGCCCTGACGCGCATGGCACGCCTCCGGCCATACCTCGACCACGGCATCCTGGAGTTGGACAACAACACCGCTGAACGGGCCATGCGGTCCGTCGCCATTGGGCGCAAAAACTATCTGTTCGTCGGATCACAAACTGGCGGCAAGGCCGCTGCCATCGCTTACACCCTGATCGAAACCGCCAAGCTGAATGATATCGATCCACAGGCATGGCTGGCCGACACGCTCGCCCGCATGCCAGACTATAAAATCAACCGCGTCGGCGACCTGCTGCCTTGGAGATTCAAATAATGAAAATGATTGGCTTCCATACGCCAAAACTTCCTACACCTCTTGGTCTCGACCTCCCTAAGCTTCAAGGTGGTGGGTCTTGCCCTTCCCAGTTCTATGGGGAAACCCACGATGGATTGGATGTGTATGTACGATATCGCGGGGGTACGCTGCGCGTTTATGTTGGCAATGAAGTAGGAGATGATGCGCTCCGCGACGGCAACTGCATTCTTGAGGCTGACATCGGCCCCCCTTTCGACGGGTCTATGTCGCTAACCCAGTTCTGCACAAACTTCGGCGTGACGATTAACGGGACCATCCCGGATGAGGCCGATCCCGAGGCACATCACTACGCAAATCTGACAGGTCAGACCACGTTTTGGAAGGCAAATCTCAGTCAGATCACCATCGAAACGGCTCGCAAAATAGTTGCAAAAGCTTGGTCAGCCTTTCCAAACGCGCTTTTGGTGAAGCCTATAACGAATGATAAGTTCAAACTGGAGCGCCTAGAATTAACCACTCCTGAGCGGATCGACACTCTGCATGTTTGGTTGATCGATGGCGCGTCTCTTTTGACAGAGATCGACATAGATCCTGAGGACGGCATTTTGCCTAAGTCAAATCAGCTTCAGGTCTCAATTGGCTTCTCAAGCTGGAAATATCCGGCCCCTAAAGACACACGCCAACTACGCCAAGCGGAAGAAGAGTTGGGCCAAACATTCTTTGTGCCCGGCGAACGCAGCATGCCAAATGAGATTGCGCTTGCCACAGATGACCTGAGCTTAAGCGCCAGCTTCCCAAGAGAAGACCAGGTCAAGCGAGATGCACTTGCCAGTTTGGGAGAGATAATCTCACAGCAGCTCCCGACGACCAAGCTGGAACGCGTCGACCTCGCGACAGCAAAACCAATCGATTA
>JABJAS010000233.1 GCA_018666055.1 Halieaceae bacterium
CTGCCTTCCCCCTGCGCGTTTTGCCATGTTTCGCTTCTCCCTAAAGCTGGGTTTTCGACCCCGTATTGCTCGCATTATTAGCCCACACAGCAGACGCAGGCAAGACTTTAAATCGGTGGTAAATCGGGCCGTTATGTCGGCGTCTCGCGTGGTTGCGTGAACGGCGTTATGACTGGCCGGCTTCCGGACCATCAACGCGATGGGTGATGGGAAAAAGTGCTCTATTGAGTCGGAGAAAAATGGCGTATTGGTCGAAGAAAGAGCCCGATTGAGCGTGTTGATAACGTTGGCTGAAACTACTGCCGCGGTACCACTCAATGCGGTCGGTTTTCCTCGCTGATGGTCCCGCGCCGATCAGTGAGCGATGCGTTGATTGTGCACGCAACTTGTCGCGTCTTCCGCTACACTTTACTTGTATTTTTTTGAATGACAGAGGTGAGCCATGCCAACAGAACAAGCGCTGAAAGAGGTTGCCGAACTGCTCCACGAGTTGAAGCTGGAGCTCGTGGCCGAGATGGATTACGCGTCGCTAGAGCTACAAGTTGAGGCCATTATTGATAAGGTCTACGCACTCTCTGAGGACGCTGAGTAAACGGCATCAACCGATCTAGCGGCGTCTACGTGGTGTCGCTGGGATTCAATCACGAGCGAACTTAATCGTAGGCAGGAGAGACTGACATGACAGCAAGCGTGTTACTGGAGGGGTTTTTAAAAGACGGAGAGCGAGACGGGTTTACCGCACTGCTGACCGAGAAATTCAAAGTGACCAGGACCTTCGATGGATTCCAAACAATAGACCTGACCTACAACGTGGAGGACCCCAGCAATTGGGTGATCACTGAGCGATGGGATTCCAAAGAGGATTATCAAAAGTACTTACAATTCAGACAAGAGGACGGCACCTTAGACGAGGTCGCGTCGGTTTGCAGGGATGCGCCGTCAGTCAGGATTTTCGATATCGTAGAGACCTCTGCATAGGATCGACTGTGCCGGTTGGGTTGCAGCTAGCAGAGAGAAGATGAGGCCCCCTGCAACCCGCATCGGGTCCAGATCGATAAGCGCATCGATCGGCTCATTAGCAGAAAATCAACAGCTGATCGACTGAGAGCGACAACGGGTTGTCTGATTGCGTCGCGAGCGGCTTGCGTGGAGCCGCTCTGTATACGCACCGTGGGGCAGGCGGTAGGATTCGCCCAAATTTAATAGGCTGCCGTCGCATCATCTGATTGCTATCACAAGGGCGGCGCAACAGGGGCAGGGTTGGTGCAATGACAGCGAGCATTTTAGAAGGTTTTTCAATAGAGGTCATGCCTCGGACATTGGCCAAGATCGACGACTTGGAGGCGCTGTTCCCGCCCGGTACGAGAGTGTATCTGGCACACATCGAGGGGGTCGATTTTCAAGACATGCTGGCGGCGGCGGCGAGACTGACGAAAGCGGGTTATCAAGTCATGCCTCATTTTCCCGCTCGGTTGATGAAGGACGTGAGTACGCTTGAAAACTGGATTCAGTCTTATGCGGGTGAGGCGGGGGTCTCTGAGGCTTTGTTGCTGGCGGGGAGCCCCAGATCACCTCAAGGGACCCTGTCTAACTCGATGCAGTTGCTGGAAACAGGATTATTCGATAAATACCACTTCAAGCGTTTCCATGTGGCAGGGCATCCTGAAGGTAATAAAGATATTGATGCGGGGACTGCTGGTGATCCGCTCGGTGATGCGCTGAGGTGGAAGCAGGCATTCTCGGGTCAAACTAGCGCGGAGATGGCAATTGTCACTCAATTTTCGTTCAGTGCAACGGCTGTCTACGAATGGGCTACTGCGCTGAAAGGCGCCGGTATTTCTCTACCCATACATATCGGTATCGCAGGTCCCACAAAGCTGCAGACGCTGATCAAATTTGCGATTTCCTGCGGTGTTGGGCCCTCCCTTAAAGTGCTGCATAAACGAGCTAAAGATATCTCGAAATTACTCTTGCCTTATGAGCCCGTAGAGATCGTAAGCGATCTCGAATTGATGCTGAAAAATGACGATAAAACGAATATCTCAAAGGTGCACGTGTTCCCCCTGGGTGGTATTCAGAAATCCGCAGATTGGCTGTCCGCTGAGCTCCAGTCGGCGTGAAGAATATATTGTTTTAGGCGCCCCTTTGATTGATGAGGGCCGTGGCTGGAGTGCTATGTTTTTAGGCGTGCACACGCTTCGTGGGCGCCGTGACGGCGCCTTTAGATTAGCGCAGTGAAGGAGATTTAGAGGCGATACCAGGGCTTTGGCGCGGAATGCAGGAGTCGAACCTGCGACCTCCGGTTTCGTAGACCGGCGCTCTATCCAGCTGAGCTAATTCCGCGTGTTGGTGCTCGCCCATGCCGTCCCAACGGCGAGGGGGCGTAGTATACACATTTGCACTTATCAGGCCAGCCAGTTAACAGGATGCGCTGAGGCGTTGGTATAAGCCGTTTCCTTGCAGCTGCAAGCAGGCTAAGCGCGATCAGGTCGCGACCCATTCAATGATTTCGGCTTCTAGGTCGTCGAGGTCAGCGTCATCTTCACTGATGGTTCTGTGGGCGACACTCACGCCTGCACTGAGCACCGATTGCGGGTCGCCGGTCAGCAGTGGATGCCACTGTGGCAATGCCTTTCCCTCACTCAGCCGCCGGTAGGCGCAGCTTCGAGGCATCCAGGCGAGCTCCGCGGAGTCCATGTTGCGAACATCGAGACAGTCGCTGACTTCTGCAGTCCGCGCCGCATAGCGCTGGCATTGCGCGGTCGCGGTATCGAGGAGTCGGCAGGCGACGTGTGTGTAGAAGACATCAGCTGTTTCTTCGTTAACGAGCTTATGTAGACAGCATTGGCCGCAGCCGTCACAGAGCGACTCCCATTCAACTTGGGTCATCTCCGCGAGCGTTTTCTGTTCCCAAAAATGGATCATCGTTGCCGGCGTCTCCCTTCTTTACTGACCAGATAAGCCTGTCTGTCAGCCACGCCAAGCATAGCCTATTGCCCGTATACTGCGCTGGGCGACGACTGGTTAGCGCGCACCAAAGCACGGGGCGAACGCGAGCAGTGGTCAGTGATACGGGCAATCAGCACGTTAGCGTGCCGCACGCGAGGAATAAATCATGGATCTGGGTATTCAAGGTCGACGCGCACTAGTCTGCGCATCATCGAAGGGTTTGGGCAAGGGCTGTGCTGAAGCGCTGGCGGGCGAGGGCGTGGACCTTATCCTCAACGCACGAGGCGCCGAGTCTTTGGAAGCGACCGCTGCCAATATTCGCTCAACCTATGGAGTATCGGTGGTGGCGGTTCCGGCGGATATCACCACTGAGGCGGGTCAGGCGGCGGTGCTAGAGGCGGCGGGAGACATCGATATTCTGGTGACCAATGCGGGTGGGCCACCTCCCGGCACGTGGTCTGACTGGAATCGAGACGATTTTATTGCGGCGTTCGATGCTAATTTATTGACGCCCATTGCGCTCATAAAGGCATTGTTGCCCGGCATGATGGACAGGGGCTGGGGGCGGATTGTCAACATCACCAGCGTGGCCGTGAAGGCGCCGATTCCAGTGCTCGGGCTCTCCAACACGGCGCGCTCTGGTTTGACCGGATACGTCGCCGGCGTATCGCGGCAAGTCGCAGGCAGTGGTGTCACGATTAACAACTTATTGCCGGGGCTGCACGATACTGACCGACTGGTTACGCTGGACAAAGTGGACGCGGGTGCCCGCGGTATCAGCGAAGACGATGCTCGCCAAGCGCGCATGCAATCGGTGCCAGCGGGACGATTTGGCACGTCTGAAGAATTTGGCGCAGCCTGTGCTTGGTTGTGTTCGACTAAGGCGGGTTTCGTGATTGGCCAAAATATCCTATTGGATGGCGGCGCGTTCCCCGGCGCGCTCTAACGCCGCTTTCTGACAGTGGCCTGCTTCATACAGGCCTGCCAGCGCACTCAAGGGTGTTAGGACAATACGTTTTGGCATAGTCATCTAACAACGCGTTTTGTCGTACAACTGGGGGTAAAACGCGCCTGCAGTGGCCGGATAACAGGGGAGCAACGTGATGTCCGATAAGGGCGATCTGGATATCGTATTTGGTGCGAGCAGTGCCATCGGCGGTGCGCTGATTCAGCGCTGGCAACGAGAGGGGCTGAGACCCATCTTGGCGGTGACGCGCTCTGCTAACGCAATCAGCGATATCGGTGATCTGAATGGGGTGCAGGTTGAGACCTCAGATTACAGCGAGGTGTCTTTGTCAGTACTTGCTGCGCGATTGGTGTCGGCGCAAACGAACGTGACAAGGTTGGTCGTGTGTAATGGTGTTTTGCAAGGGGCGGGCTATCGTCCTGAGCGCGCGTTGGCCCAGATCGACTCTACGGCGATGGACAAGGTGTTTGAGGTTAATACGTTCCTACCGATGCGGATACTATCGGCGATGGCCCCCTTGCTGAAGACAAGTCCCGCCCCCATTGTGGCTGCGCTTTCCGCGCGCGTGGGCAGTCTTGGTGACAATCGCCGTGGCGGTTGGTACAGCTACCGAGGCAGTAAGGCCGCCCTAAACATGATGCTGCAATGCTTAGCCCATGAATTGGTGCGCGTTAACCCGTCAGCAAAGGTCGTGGCGTATCATCCGGGAACGGTCGATACGCCGCTGTCGAAACCGTTTCAGGCGGCGGTCAGCCCAGAGGCGCTGTTGCAACCTGACCAAGCTGCCGAGGCCTTGGATTCGGTGCTCAGTCAGGTCGTGGCAGATGGCACCTTGAGTTATGTGGATTGGCGCGGCCAGACGATTCCCTGGTGATCGCCCCCGATGGTGGGGCGCCAGTACAGTGTGTCACTTATTGCACATTTGTTCTGCTCCTGTTGATATACCCTATTGAGTTGGCGTGTCGTGGTGACATGTTGGAAGACAATTTCTGAAGGGGAGAGATTTATGCAAATTGTGAGAGCCGTAGTGCTGAGTTTTTGTGCGTTCATGATCCAGCCGGCACTGGCTGATGAGATCGAGACCACACTGGAAAATTTCCGCACGGCGGGTGCTGGCGAGTTTATTGACGACGCTTATGGCTACGCAGTGTTCCCCAGTATCGGAAAGGGCGGCATTGGTATTGGTGGCGCGCACGGCAAGGGCTCTGTGTATCAAGGTGGCGAGCGCACGGGCACTGTGAAAATGAATCAAATCACCTATGGCCTGCAGTTAGGCGGACAGGTGTATAGCCAAATGATTTTCTTCCGCGATGAGCGCTCCTATAACGACTTCACGTCGGGCAATTTTGAGTTTGGTGCACAGGCGACTGCGGTGGCGCTCACTGCGAGCGCTACCGCATCGACCTCAACCGGTGGCGGTGGTAATACGTCTGCCGGGACCGACGCCGACTCTAACAACGTCAGCGCTGAAAATAAGCAGTACGATGGGCGCAGTGGTATGGCGATCTTTACGATTGCCAAAGGCGGTCTGATGTATGAAGCCACCCTCGGCGGCCAAAAGTTCAAGTTCGAAGCGTTGGAAGATTAGCCCACAGAGTTAGACGAGGCCGCTTGATAGCGGCCTTTTTTTTTGCGCTGTCACCGGTCACGCCCTTCTCGGAGCGGCCGGGCGAGGGAGCAACAATCGCCCCTTTTTTATGATCACCCATTGCAATGACTAGAGGCTTCCACTGAGCGCAACGCAAGGCGGCTTGTCAGTCTTCGACAACCTTAAAGTGGATATCAACGCTAGGCAGCCGCTGCAGCAGTGCGTCACCCATGGCGCTGGCCGGTGTCCAGATACCCCCGTCAACGGCAAGTGAGTCTTGTGCGAGGCAGAGGGCTGCTTGCGCGAGCATGCGCGACGTGGCGCCATAGCCGGGATCGCGTTGCCCCGTTACCTTGACGCGGAGGTGATCGGAGCCATCACTGCCATGGGCCCAGAACTCAAAAAATCCATTTTCACGCTTGCTCTCATCGGGTCCTTCACCCGGATCGGGCAGCAGCTTTTTGAGCAGGGCGCGGGTGGGCGCAAAAAAAGTGCCCGCCATGACGGTGCCTAACCCTCCGGCGCTGAGTAAGGCTTTGGCGCGGCTGTCACATAGCTGCGATTCGTCGTAGCCAAAATGATCACCATAGGGCAAGCCGGCCAGGGCATGAGAACGCCGCACGACCTTGGTGTTGATCGCCGCCATCACAAAAGGGGCGGTCCAGCTGTCGAAGTCGTCATCCCACGCGACACCGGTTTGATCGGGCTTGTCAGACCCCGGAGAGACGCCCGCTGGGTAGAGCGCATAGGGATCCATAATGCGAGCCCGGATAACCGGGTCTTGAGACGCTTGCTCGGCGACCAGCATCAGACTGGCCACGGTGCCCCCACTAACCCCGCCTGAGGCCCGGCCCATGCGTCCGGAAACCCGGCTTGCATAGCGTCCAAAGCGCGCTTTGAACTCCTTTTGTAGGAAGTACACGGACAAATCAGACGGAATGGAATCAAAGCCACAGCAATGCACCAGCCGGGCGCCACTTGCTTTCGCCAGTGGGTCCACTTTCGCATAAACCTCGGCCATCCACTGCGCCTCGCCGGTCAAGTCGCAGTAATGGGTGCCCTCGCGTGCGCAGGTCTCCAAGAGGAGCGAGCCATGCCGCGCATAGGGCCCTACAGTGCTGATAATCACCTTGGCTTGTAACGCCATCGTTTTGAGCTGGTCGGCGTCGTCACTGTCGGC
>JABJAS010000234.1 GCA_018666055.1 Halieaceae bacterium
CTAGTTGGAGTTTGGTTTGGCCACAGCCTGAACAGCCAGTGTTGCCCCCGGGTGAGCCTTCAACCGATTCATAGTGGGTCGGCATGGCGAAAAAGAAGGTGTTGCTCTGCAATACGGTCTCTCCTCAAAGTTGAGCGGAGATGAGTGCAGGGGTATGGGACAAAAGTGTCACGCCACCTGTTCCCTCCGCCGGTATGATCCGGATCAGGTTCAACGGGTTTGCCGATTAGGCATCTCAGGCGTGTGCCGCCCCGCAGGTGGTCACAACTTAGCATAATCAGATTGAATCTCAAGGTGGGCTGTCGTCGGCAATAGTCTGCTTCGTCTCTTGCGCTTCTGCGACTAATCGTCGTCTTAGTAACGGTATTCTTAAGGCATAACGTGGGTTTTTTTGATGCTCAAAGCGTATGATGAGGATCGGATGTTTGCCGGACGTAGCGCGAGATTGTGAATAATGTGGAGCGGCGCAGCTGGAAAGCGCAGTATCAAGGAGTGATGGCGTCAGCCGAGATGCGTTTGCATCTTATTTGGCGGCGGCTCGCGCGGGATCCGGTTGCCTTAAAGCGGATCCAAGATGCACTCATTATCCTGCTGGTGCTGTGGTCCCTCTTGAGTGTGAGCCAATTGCTGTGGATACCGTGGCGAGGCGCTGCCATTGAATCGGCCCCCGCCTTAGCACTAAATCCACCTCAGCCCACCACTCAGAATGGATCGGTGGCGATTGATATCAGTGGGGTCATTGGTTCAGGTGTGTTTGGGGGTATTCCAGACGAACTAGACGCCACCTCAGAGGTTAATGAGTCCTCGGATAACCGAGAGGGAATAGAGCGTAATGCGGCTGAAACGCGATTGCCGCTGACTTTAACGGGGATTGTCGCCTCGACAGAGGACGGTTTGGGGAGTGCGGTGATCAAGGCGAGCGGGGCAGAGCAGGTCTATGCCGTTGGGGATAGTTTGCCAGCTTCAGGTCAAGTGACTTTGGCAAAGGTAATGCCGAAAACCATTGTCATCGATAACAATGGGACTTATGAGCTGTTAAAATTATATGAAGACGCAGGTTTGGTAATCCCCACCACCGCTTCGAAAGAAGTCCGGGTAACGCCGGCTGAACGCGCCGTCACGGTACCTCGACCCGAGACACGAGCGCCTGTCGCGAGTGAGGCTGAGCGAAGCAAGGTAGCCCAGCGTTACCGTCGGGCACTTTACGAGACCCCCGAAGCATTAGCCAGCCTGTTAACAGTCTCGCCGGTGCAGACCGATGGCACGATCACCGGTTATCGGATTAGTCCCAGCAAAGAGCGTGCTGCGTTTGACGCACTGGGTTTCCAGACTGGAGATGTGGTGACGGCGGTCAACGGCCTTTCGCTGAGTGACACGACCAATACGATGAAATTATATACGCTGATGAAAAAGGCCACTGAAGCGTCATTTGACATTACAAGAGAGGGTGGCAACGTGACAATCAGTGTGGATTTAACGACCCGTTAACAGGATGCCCGTGAAAAGAACTCGTTCTACAGTGTTTTCCTTGCGCACATTACGCGGCCTAGCGGCCGCTATCTTTTTGTTGGTCACGCCCGGTTTAGCGGCGCAAGAATATACGGTCAACCTGAAAGATACTGATATCCAAGAGTTCATTAAGTTTGTTGCCGATGTCACTGGCACGACGATGGTGGTGGATCCGAATGTAAAGGGTAAAGTGCGGGTCATTTCCTCCAAACCTGTTACGCAGGCAGAGCTCTACGATTTATTCCTTTCCATTCTTGATGTGCAAGGTTACACCGCGGTCAGGAGCGGTCAGGTCGTGAGGATTGTCCCGAGCAAAGATGCGCGCTCTTCGCCCGTACCCTTGATTGAAAATCAAGATTTGTTGAGCAATGACGAATATGTCACCCAAGTGATTCGCCTCGATAATATATCAGCGGCCAAGCTGATTCCCGTGTTGAGACCTTTAGTGCCGCAGCAGGCGCACATGGCGGCCTATGCGCCGAGTAATGCGATCATTATCTCGGATATCCGCTCTAACATCGGCCGTATTGTCGAGATCATTGAGCGGATGGATCGATCCGCGATCCAAACAACTGAGATTATCCGCCTCAAGTATGGCGTGGCTGAAGACGTCGTCAGTATGCTCAATACGCTTGAGAAAGCGCGGCAGGGAGAGGGGGCTGAGGCCAATAAAGACGTCATTCTGGTTGCGGACAAACGCACCAATAGTGTGGTGGTCACCGCAGACGAAATGTCCGTGGAGCGGATTCGAAAATTGGTTGCTTACTTCGACTCGCCGTTGGAGCAATCTGGCAATGTTCGCGTGGTCTATTTGGAGTACGC
>JABJAS010000235.1 GCA_018666055.1 Halieaceae bacterium
ATCGAAGACCTTGACATCACCAGAACTAATCGCGCCCGGATCGGTTGCCAGTTCAAACGAAAAACTATCCGCGTCTGTCACCGTGACGGCTGTGTAATAGGTATTTAGGCTGGGAAGCACACCCAACAGTGATACCACGTCACCTGTTTTCAACCCATGCGGAACGGTCGTGTTGAGCGTGACCACGCCATTGGCCCAAGCGCCATCTAAAACCGTTGCCGAGGAAGTGACAGAGGTCTCCATCGCAACTGAGGTGATCTCAATGGTGCCCTCATTCGTCACGGCGCCCGCAATCTGCAGATTAGCGCCAGCGGTATCACTGAGGATCTGTACTGATCCGCTGCTGACCAGGTTCACGCTGCCATTCAGCGCGCTACTACCACCGCTTACCACCAAGGTGCCATCAATCTGAAGATTGGTGTTCACCACCTCGTTATCAAAGGTCCACTGATCCAAATCCGAGATCGCTAAGGTATCGGCCGCCACATTGGTTAACGGTGCAACCACGACGCGTGACGACGAGAAATCAAAGTCAGAACCAAATTGGCCTGAGGAGACCGACCCATCAATCACAAGCGTTGTGTCTGATTCGCTCGGCGCTACTGCCTGCCCAAAAACAAGGTCGCCATAACCCGTTATCGCTGACTGACTGCCTAGGATTAAGCTGCCACCGGCGATAAAGAGTTCAGTACTGGGCCCCAAAGTGACCGTGCCAGCCCGCCAATCTAGGGACTGGCTTAGATTGCTGAACAACAGATCCGCGTTGACTTTAATTTCACCCGTCAGCACCATGCTGCCAACCGACACCGTGTTCTGCTCATCCGGATCGCTGATTGACGAAATCCCCGATTGGGAAACCAGCACGCCGTTCTCTGTATAGGCACCCGTGACCGTCAGATATCCGGCGGTGCCAGCGCCTTGCGTTATGACGCCGTAGGCATTTTTATCAAGCGTAATCGTGCCGTTATTGGTCAACAACTCGGCAGTCAGGCGCCCCCCTGCCGTAATCAAGATCGTACCCGAGTCACCTTGGGTTAAACTGCCCGCCAACGCGCTCGACGCCCCTTGTATTGCCAGTTCGGACGGCTGGGATATGTAGACACCGCTATAACCTGTTATTGATACTACCCCGTCAGTAACAAGGCTCTCCAATACCATATAAGGCGCCGCGTGTTGATTATCCGGTGTTAATAATATTTGACCACTGACGGTTTGTAGGGTGTCGCCAAATTTCAACTCTGAACCCTGGGCAACACCAACAGTACCATCGCTCGGATTGGTAAAAGTTGTGTAGGTCCCATCGCCACTGGATGTCAGCTGAAGCGTGCCTTCATTTTGGAGTTGAAACGCGTTCCCACTTGGGCCAATTAAAAGTGTCGTCTGGTTCACCAACGTGTCGAGCGCTGAAATGCCATCGAATGAAAGGTCTTCGATGCGCCCTGTGATCGTGATCACATCAGCACCTGGGCTACCATTCAGATCCACTTGCGCAGGCCTCTCAATGGTTAAGTTGGCGCCATTTGCAGCAACGATAACAACCGTTGTATCACCAAAGACCGCTAAGCGGTTATCAGAACCCGTTGGCTCCCAAGCATAAATCGATCGCGAGGCATTGAGTAAAGGGTCGAGATAGACCGCGGCATAATCTGCTTCGCTGGCAACAAACTCGTAAACCTGGTCAAACGTTGACAACACATTTGGGCTACGAATGCTCAGGATAAATTGATCTGTAAGCGCGGTGTTATCACCATCATCGACTATCGTCGAAAGACGATAATCGCCAACAACAGAGGTTAAGACAGTTCCCGTAATATCAACGATCGATTCAGCGGTGCCACTGCTGATGCTGAGTGCTTGACCCGCGCCTGTCGACGCAATCGATGTCTGCAGGCCGCTGGGCAGTCCATCCAACTCAGATAAGCTGAGGGTAATGTTATCGATATCGGTATAGCTGAACAGGAGCGCGTCTGATCCAGGCGTCAACACCTCATACACAACGTCACCATTAACCGACACGGGGTTCACATTATCGATTGCGAAACGCAGTTCCGAGTCAACGACCGCTGTGCCATCACTGACTTGGATCGTAAAAACGTCCTCTATCAGGGCTGAATTCGCTAGTGCGGCGTCTTGCTGGCTGCTATTGGCAGTATAGACATAGCTCCCGCTGGCCTGGACGGTGAGCACACCATAGCTGCCCGTTATCACCTGATTGACTGGACTGAACGACCCGCTCGTCGACAAACCACCTGGGCGAACCCCGACAATGGCCAATGTGTCAGTAATGCTGCCATCAGCGTTATCTGGATCAATCGCCGTTAAAAGCACGCCTTCGGCACTACTGATGTTAATTTCATCTTCGAACTGGTCGGTTTCTACGGCTGCAAGCGAAACAATCGGCGCATCATTCGTCCCGGTCACGGTTATCTTCAGCTCTTGTTGATCGATTAACGTGCCATCAGTCACCGTGTAAGTAAATATATCGGTAACCGTTGCC
>JABJAS010000236.1 GCA_018666055.1 Halieaceae bacterium
CGCCGCCACCACCCAGACGGGCTCGGGACAAGCATTATAATAGGACGAAAACGCGCGAGGGCCGGTTTGGCGCGTATCATCATCAGGTGTGAGAACGCTCCCGCGCTCCTACCTTGCTGGCTACCGCGCAACGCATTGACCACATAGCAACACCAGCTCCATTAGGGCCGGCTCCACAAACCACAAACGCACAAGAGCCCGGAGGGCTCCCGTGCTGGCAGACTCAAATAGACATGCCTAATACTCCTCCCTGATTCTCCAGGGGCAATCCTGTAATTGCCCCGCGCGGTGTTGCATCTGGTTGCATCTGGCTAAGCCTGACGCACCTGCAACTTGCCCCGCGTTCCCTAGCTGCCTAGTGCTCCGCCATTGGCGGAGCTTGGCTAATTCCCTATCCCCTAGCTCGGGCCCCCCCCTCAGGGACTCCCAACTTCTCACATCCCCCGAGTGTGCGGCTTCACAACTTCACTTGAACCGTGCGCTCTTCACTCCCCGAAGTTTCCCATTTCAAAATCCTCAATTATGTCGGCGTAGATCTCAGCAACTAGTGCATCGACCGTCTCGAACTCCTGGCCGTCTTTAGCGACGTCGCGAAGAGTGAGTCCCTCGATTGCCTCACGGCCTGTTAGCTGGCCCATGAGTGTATCGATTACTGCCTTCTCGACCGCCTTGGTCAAGATGTCCGAAGGATTCTTCTTTCCCTCAATCCACACTGGTTTGATCTCACCCATGCGGACTCGTTCCCGTATTTTCATGAAGCAGATATCAATGTGACGGTTGCCGTCACTGACCATCTTCTCCACTGCCCAGTCGGTTGCATTGCGATTGTCGCCGTACATCTCGGTCGGGTCATCAACCATCCAGCCAAATCCCATTTCCGTGAGCAATGATCTCAGCCACTTGACGTGCCTGAACGCGTGCGTAATTGTCATGTACTCTGCCTCACTCGTGTGAAGCGGAATGTTGGTGTGTTTCTTTGATCTCCAGATCAATGGTCCGCCTGCCCAGTAGATCACATAGCCATACTGCGGCTTGTGCCCGATCAGGTCCTGATAGAATCCTGAATCGTAGAAGCAAACGGGTTTCACGTTGCCGTCACTTCGGAATGTAATCCCCTCGTGGCGGTGCTCATATAGGAAGTGCATACAGTGCAGCGCTGCAAGCCATGCTCCCATCGATGGACGGTGCACGCACTTAGACAGAATACTCATCGCAGCTGCAATAGCTGGTGACGTGTTTCTCATCGGCCATAGTAGTTCACCTACTAGCTTCCTGTATCCCAGCGCGTGGACATCACGCGCTTCCTGGTCAGTCACTCCCACCGGCTTCTCGTTTTCATCGAGTGGTGGTGGACTGCTGTCTCCCTTGCCCGGCATTGGAGTGCTGGGCTTCCGTTTCCCTTTTCTGAAGTGACCGAACTCAGCCCACACCTGTTCAACATACGCGATCTGTGTCAGCCGCATGATCTTGGTGCCGTCGGGCAATTCCGACATGACTCGAGTTACTCCAAGCATATGCTCGGGATCGACCACTTTGATTCCTGGCTGGTTTTCCGTTTTGAACAAATTGTTCGTCGCGTCAGTCCACCAGGCTCCGTCTTCAGCAGACAGAAAGAAGCCATCGCAATCGTCGACATGAATCGACACGTAGCCTATCGACTTACGCTTGATGATGAACAAGCAGGGCTCGTACTCCATCTGTTGCACAGTGACTCCAGGATGATGCTTTGGAAGTACTTCCAGCAGCAACCTGTCCCGTTCCTTTGAGAACACGCGGCTGGCAGTTGGCATACCGTACAGGTTGCCGACCAGGATAGCGTATCGCTCTTCTCCCGTTGTTGGATCTCGATGTTCTTCTCGAATCCGTCCCTCCGGATAACGTACAGTGTACTGTTGATCCTCCTCAGCCTTGCCGATTAGGTAGGCCTGCATGATATCCATTGTGACTCTGACGCCGCTAAATAGCACTGACAGAGCTTGGATGATTCGGCCAGTCGCCAGATCTGGCGCTGCCGCGAACACAGTGGTGTAGTCGACTCCCTTGGTCAGGCTACCCTTGTGTCCCTGGGCTACGTTACGAGCTTTCGCCTTGTTGAACTTTCCGTCAACAATCTTGGCCTCGAGTAGCATCCTCATTCCCACGATCTTGAACTTGGCATCGCCATTGAGCTTGCTGTGCCGTTGACGTGCATCTTTCAATGTCAGGTCATGTTCGAAACAGTCTCGATCGTTCAGTCCATCCCATTCCTTGGAGATGGCCTCGTCCCATAGTGTTGTGTCGGCCCACGATTCCAACTCTTTCATCGACTTGGGTGCTATCGGCATCCCTCGGTCGTCAGTTGGCTGGCCTGCCAATTTCTTGGCCTGATTAGCTACTGCAGTCCAGTTTACCCAGTCGGGCCCGTCGTACAGCTCATCAGTTTCCTGTTCCAGCAGCGCGTAGCTGCATATTCGTTCATACCAGTCCGCGCCGTCTTGGCGAGACTTGAACTCCTCGTGTGCTTGTCGTGCCAGAGCCTCAGCGTGTTGCTCTAGGTCGGCGACGATAGCTGCCGCTGCCGCCTCTGCGTGATCGGCAGCAGACGGAGTGTGAGCGCCGTCGACGTCCATTGTGAACTCACGCACGTGCGTGTCCCACAGTGAACCCTCAGGTCTCGGAAAGAACTGGCCAGAATCAAACTTGACCAGCTTCTTCGTTTTGTTTATCTGATTCGGAAAGAACAACGTCGTACAACGAGCCTTGTCGTTGCCGATCTTGAAGTATTCCTTTAACCACTTGAAGTACATCAGTTGTTGATCCGTCGAGATCCCAACCGCAGTGCACACCGACCGCCAATTATCATTGTTGATCGTTGTGTACCACTGCCCGTCGAAGCCGTCCACCGTTGGCAATCCAGCCTCTGGTTCAGGTTCCATATCGGGCGATGCATCCCCCGCAGCTGATAGCTGCGTTGCCTTGCAGTGCTTGATCCATTGAGCGGCACCACCGTCTGGCGGTGCTCTTCCATGAATAAGCTTGATGACGTATGATGTCATATCTTCCACGTCGTATTCCTCAGACTCATTGTCCGTGGAGTACTTTACCCGCCAGTACTTGGTCTCGTCGTCGTAAGAGGTCACCGTGCCGCGATAGACGCCGCCGTACTCCTCGAACAGTCTGTGAGACTCCTGGCCAATCCAGCTCTCGGGCTGGCTCACCAAACGAGCGATTGCCCGTTCGACTCTAGTTGCCTCGGTCAGCTCATTGCTGAAACCCGGCGGCACGATTTCAACGTGTCCGTCTGTTGGGTGCAATACGCCGTCCTTTTCCTGCCATATCCGTCCAGTGCCTTTCTCAAATGTAACGACACCGGGCAGGGGTGCATCCCCCTGCTTCGATACTCCCTTGACGATTGGTAGTCTGCCCTCATTGGCTGTAGTCAGCTTTGACAGTTCCACGCACGTCACGAATCGTGATAGCTCGACCTCAGGCACGCATGCCTTTGGGAGCCTCTTTGATTCAATTCCCGCCCATTGCAGAGCGCTGATTCCCTCATGGAGATGCACCACAGAGAAGTTCTTCGACCTGAAAGTCGTAGCCCTATCTCGGAGCGCCTCAAATGTCGGGATGCCCTTTTCCATCATGATGACCCTGCCGTAGCGAGCATGCGTCACATTCTTTGCGCCGCCGTGCTTGCCGGGGTCATGGACCAGAGCAAGAGTGCCTGGAGGCCAGGCATACTCCTTCCTTCGGTCACATTCGTAGTCATCTACGTTGTTGCAGCTCAATTCAGTAATTGGAGCTGGCCCTCGCCCTTGAGGACTCGCCTTGCGTGTTACGACGTTGTGCTGACGCACATACCAGCCGAAGTTGCAGGCTTCTTCCCACATGTCCCATTCCAAGCGTGTGCTCAGAAGGATGCGCTGAGTGTGAAGCTTGGTCAGCATCACAGCATTCTCAGCACCAGTCATCATGCGGTGGTCTGATTTGCTGGGAGGTTGGATTCGTTCAATCCCCAGCTCATCGCACACCTTGATCCATTCCACGTATTTCGAGCTCCATTCGCCGGCGTCATCGATCCGCAGTCGTTTGCAGAAGTCAGGACAGCGCAGCTCAGGATCAGCTCGCATTTTCAATATGAATTTCCGGAATTCAGTGATTGCGTCGGAGCGCTTTTCCAGGTGGAAGCCGCACATAAATAGTGTGCACTCGTCGCGCATCACCACCGTGTACTTGTTCCCCCACCGCGACTCCACATCCCAGTAGATCGAATCCATGTTAAAGGTCCGACCTGGCACAGTGTCATACACTGGCGTTCCCGATTTGAACACTCGTCTGAGCGTTCCACTAGTTTGTTTGCAGATGTCACATCCACCTGGACACGGTCCGTGATGACCGAGTTTGAAGTGGCGAATCCGCTGTTGCAGTTTCTTGTCGCCTGGACGCTGCGATGGTGTAATGACCGGTTCAGCTTCCTTGTACAGAATATCATCTTCCATATTAATCAAGCCGTCGCCAGTCCCATCCACGTCATGGACATTCCTGTCGTCGTCGTCAGCGTGAGCCCTGACACTGAAGTCATCAGTGCCGAAGCCATCGCCGTTGTCAACGTCAATTCCTGTGTTCAGAGTGCTGTCGTCAAACCCTGCTAAGCAGACCGACTGTAGACCTTGCAGGTCACGTCTCGAAAGTTTTGAACGCAAGCCTGAAGCAATCTGTAGCACTTCATCCCCCGCATTGACGTGGTCAACAATCATCTCGATTGCTCTGTTGTCATGCAGTTCATCACCGGCGCCACACATACGTATGAAGCCAGCGGTGTACGCAACGGCCGTGTGGTCGTCGCTCATTTCCCGGCACATCAGCGACGCATGCCGCTGGATTGCCTGACGCTTGGAGTCAGCTGCATCTGCACTAATCGTGAAATGCATGATCCAAAGTCGTTTCCGTTTATCAGCCACCGATGGCAGCCGAGTAATACTCCCGTCCGGTTCCTTTCGGCTGAAGCCTTCGAAGCCGGTTGGTGAAAGCGTGCAGGTAAAACCGCACTGCTTGACCAAGTGCCACGCAGATATGAGGTTGGAGTTCGCTCCGCCCTTCATCGTTGTGGCTGGCACACTAATGTGCTTGCCAGTGCTCGGATCGCTCGGATCGAACACATACATGTGTGCGGTGCCGTCTTTCGACGCACGCACGCTTGCTCCCGTGAAGCCACCGACTGAGATCCGGCTCTGACGCGCATTGGTCAGTCCATTCTCGAGTTCATCTGTGAAGATGTTGATGTTGGCTCCGCTGTCCATGACAGCCTCAAATTTCCCATCAGCACGGTACGCCTGGTACGCATGCATAACGCCGCCGACTGTGCAGTACGCGCAGTCAGGAGCATCTTCCCGGTCGGCCTGGTACGCTTGGTCCCAGTCCTCTCGATCCTCGGCCTGGTACGCTTGGTCCCTGGCCTCTTCCCCTCCCTCTCCCTCCATGCCTGCCGCCTCAGCGGCGGCATGATCCTACTCACTGTCGCTGTCCACAGGGTGCAGTGAGCCGTCCATCCGCAGCTTGCTGCGATATTTCTGGCCACGTCCCTTGACCTTGACCGGTGATCCACCGTCCTTGACATCACGAAGACTGGCCTCAGCCTCCAGTGCCTTGGTCCTGGACTCAGCTGCCGCGAGCTTGGCCTCAAGGGCCTCCTGGCGAGCGGCGCGCAACTCCTCAGCCTGACTAGACTGACTGTAAGTCGACGCTTCGCTGCCGAACACAATGCTCTCCGCATCGTCGTCGCTGTCTGACGCAGCTGCTGCTGCGGCATTTGCCTTGGCGTGGCGTGAGCCGCCGCCACCTTTCTTGAATCCGCCACCGCCACCAGACATGCGTTCACGCATCTCCGGAGTGGCTTTAGACCGATCCTGCTCCCTCACCCCGGGCATGTAGCCGTCGGGGTACACGACAGACTTCTTGTCGCTAGACATTCGGCTGTCGCATGACTCGCAGTGCATCCATGCAGCAAGCCCTTTTGACTTCCCGCGATCGATCGCGCGAGTGTCACTCCACTTCTGTTTGTCGACGACGAGCGCGTAGCGCTCCTTTGTCAGACACTTGTTACACGACTGGTTGTCGCATACTCGTTGGCCCTTGTCGTCGTAGGAAGCACCCTGAGGCTTCCACATTTTCCAGCCGGCAGGCAGCTTGCTGCCGCCCTTGCCACCGCCTGATTTCCCATTGCCTTTTCCGCCTCCGCCACCGCCGGAGTTGGTGGTGAAGTTCGCGACATACTTCTCGACGTCCTTCGGAGCGTCGATGACGTCCCAGTGATCAGCGTTGTACGCGACCACGGAGTACGCGAAGCTTTGCGCGCGTGCTACCGCCAGAGCTCTTTGCTCCTTCTGGTGCTTTCCTTCCTTGAGCTTGCGCTCACCGCTTGTCATTGCTTCGATCAGCTTTGACACGCGTCCAATGAATACGGGGATGTCGTGAATGACATTGCGCTGCCGATCGGCAGGCTCACTTCCGTACTCTTCTGCCATGCGCTGCGCCACGACGGGGCGGTGCACGTACAGCTTCTCCATGAAGCGGCTGATCGTCATCGCCCATGTCACTTCGACACCGATATCGATTGCAGCCAGAGTGCCGAGACGTAGTGTCTCGAGACCACCCTTCCAGTTGTTTTGACACAACCAGCCCGCTCCGTTTCGCATGAAATCGTGAGCAGCCTCCCGAGCAGAGTCTCCGAACCTCTCAAGGCTGAAGATCCACGTCTCGATGACGGCCAGGCCGTCACCCCTCGCGGCATTGTTAATGCGCGAATCCTGCAGGTTGTCACCGAACAGGTTGCCAGACTTCTCGACTGCAGAGTCTACTGCAGGCTTGAGTTCCTGCTCAAGCAGCGTGTACAGCACGCCGTTGGCTGTCACGAAGTCCTCAATGTTGGAGCGAATGCAGTCTCTGCGGTACTCCTCGGGATCGAATCCTCGGTCCCGTTCCTCAAACAGATGTGCAGCCTCCTCGGCTGCTAGCTTTGCCTTGGCGGCCTTCGCCGCCTTGATTCCCAGTCGTGCTGCGACTGTATCAGAGCTGCCACCCGTAGCAGCAGGTGATGCTGCAGTGCCTCCGTCACCGCCGCCATCACTGGGGGGTGCCGAAGGCCGGACGCCAGGGGTACGCAAGTGATCATCACCGCGTGCATTCAGCGTGCCGTCCTCCCAGTACGAGGTCCTGTCCTCGATGTCGATGCCACGTGACACGGATGTGCCAGTGTGTTCGTCCCGTGAGGTGTCGATGTCCTCTCCATGGCCGTATTCCTCGAGTTGCTTCCTCGATGGCGTCGGCCCGAAACCCAGCTCAAACTGCATGCGGTCGAGCCATTGGTCAGTCCCTTCTCCCTCAAATTGAACAAGGTCATTGTTCTTGACGATGTATACGTCCTTCCCGATCAAGTTGTTGTTGGATAGCAACTTGGACGCGGCGGCAATCGGCCACAGCGTTTTAATGTTAGCCTTCACCAGCAACCCGATTTGTGTTCGAATCAGGCCGGCGGTTCTGGAATCCGGATCAGTGTCCATCTTGTCCAGCTTGCTGTCCTTGAGCTTCTTCAGAGCCGTCAGATCAGCGCGGCCGTTCTTGTTGTCAGCAAGACCGCTGTATTGTCCCAGGATGCCAAGCGCTGCCTCGTCGCGGCGGCGTACATCCGTGTACACCTCATCTGCGATCGACTTGATCATCTCGTCCAAAGCCTTCTCAAGCTTTGTCTTCCCAGTGAGCACCTCGAGTTGCTCATCATCCAGTTGGTCTGCATTCTGCCATGAGTTCTTGTGGCCTTTACGGCGCTGTCCTTCACGGGCGACCTTCATTCCAGTTTCCTTCTGACGAGTTGTCCGCACTACCTCATCGGCGGCGAACACGTCACGCATATCAGCGCGGTACTGCGACATGAGATGCTTAATCAGGTCCTCTTCAGGGCCTGTCCCGGGCTGCTTGACACCAGTCAGGCGTCGTTCCAGCCGCTTGATGGCCGCAATTGCGTCGTCGACGCGGGCCATGTTCGCGTCATTGACATCTTTGTGCCACAGCGCGACTCGTTCCCCGAGGACAGTGACATACTTGTCCTGCATTCCAATTGCCACGATGGCGGAGACATCCGCCGCAGCTTCCTCTGGCTCTACCTTTCCCTGTTTCACAGCCGCCAGGATCGATAACAGACCTGACTTCTGATCGTCCTGCAGTACTCCCTCGGCGAGACCGTCGTCGGAGGAGTAGAGGTACTTGACACCTAGCTTCGTTCGAAGAAGCTTCCCTGATTTGCGGAGGCTCTGCTTGAGCTCCAGCATCTGCGCGTCGGGGCCGCCTGAGCTGGCTGCGCCGACCTTGGCACTACCCGTGCCGATCGATTTGAAGGTGGAGGACAGAGAGTCCTTCACTTCGTTGATTCCCTTGCGTGACGACCGGCCGCCTGTCGACGGGGACATCATCATCACCGCAGTGACGTCGGTGCTCCTATGCACCTGCAGACCTAGATCTGCTCGCTGCTGCTGCTCGCCGCTGGCTGCCTAGCCGAGCGACGCTTGAACGCTGGGGCGTTCTTACACAGCTTCTTAAACTTCCTGCCGGGGCTGTCACCGCTAGAGGGCGGGGACAACTCTGACTCCTCCGCTGCCTGAAAAGCACGGAAGGAGCTGGCGGCAGAACCTACCACAGCAGCTGTGGAGGCTACCACAGCTTTCGGGCCCGCGGGAGCTTCTCCAACGAAGACTCCAGCGACGGGCGCGCGGCTCTCTGGCCGCTCCACGGACGGCCCGGACGGCCTGGCCTCAACGTAGAAGCCCGGCTCCGGAACGCCGCGCAGCAACTGACGTTGCCGCTTCTTTTCTCCTGGGGCCGCCTTGCGGCGGGGAGGAACTGGCCTGCGCGCTTGCAGCGGCTGGCAGCTCCCGAGCCCGAAGCTCCACACGCGGAGAGGCGACGCGCGCGCGCCGTTCTCCTCGACGTCGGCGGACCCCTGCGCGGAGCTGCCTTCGTCTTCCTGCGGGGGCGGGACTGCGTCCGCACCTCCCTTCTCCTCCTTTCCCGACGCGCCCCGACCGGCCTCACCCGGATTTACGGAACACGCTCTAGCTGCTGACCTACTGGCCGGCAGCATGCGCCACGAGCGCCAGGGCACCGGGCACCATAACCTGAGAACGCTCCCGCGCTCCTACCTTGCTGGCTACCACGCAACGCATTGACCACATAGCAACACCAGCTCCATTAGGGCCGGCTCCACAAACCACAAAACCTACGAGAGCCGAGAAGGCTCCCGTGCTGGCAGACTCAAAATAGACCTGCCTAATAATGTTCCCTGATTC
>JABJAS010000237.1 GCA_018666055.1 Halieaceae bacterium
CTCAAGGCCGATGAAGCGCACGGTTAAATCCGTGATTTTTTGAGGGTGTAACCAAGTCGTTCCGGTTTCAATCAAACCCTTGGCAGTTGAGCGAAGATTGGCCTGCAGTAACTGCGCGCGCGCCTCGGGTGTCCAATCTGGAAAACACAGGGCAAGATTGACCCGGGCGATGCGGACACGTCGGGGCGCAAGGTACTTTGCGCTGCGACCCAGCAGCCCTGCAAGTCGTTGGCGCATAGGTTGAGGTAATCCAGTTAAAACGAAAGCGAGCGCAATCCCGGTCCAAGTCAGCCAGTAGCGCGGATGAAAGAGTTTAGGCGGTCGTTGATAACGCGTTTGCACGGTAATGGCTCCATCGATGGGCCATTGTAAGGTGAAAATCGGTCTTTATAGAAATCAGGCGGACAGCGCTAAGGTCTTTTCTCTATCGTAAATTGTCAGACAGTTGATCAGGCTGCGCCCTCGAGGCGGAAGACGGTGGATCTAGGAATAGACCACGCGCGCATCAGGACAAAATCAAACCGAGTGTTTAGAAAAGCTTAAGGGTGATTGAGGATGCACCGGGCATCCCCAATCCATAGGTTAGGCAGGGGCTCATCGACAAGCCGCCTGCGCGCATGGGCTAAACCTACTCGCTCGCAGGGTCTGTAATAACGCGATCAATGACATGAATAATGCCGTTGGTCGTGTAGATGTCGCTGGAGATTACCTTGGCGCCTTGAATGCGTAAGCTGCCATCTTCAATAGCGATCCCGACTGTTTTTCCAGAAAGGGTTTCAACCATAGTGCCATTCAATGAGTAGGCAGTCACAGCGTCAACTGCTGAGCCCGCGATAACGTGGGTTGTCAGCAGCGTTGTTAAGGCGTCGGTATCTGCCAACAGGGCGGACAGCGCATCGGCGTCAATGAGGTCGAAGGCGGCGTCGGTCGGCGCGAACACGGTGAGTTTGCTATCCGGATCGCTCAGGGCATCAACGAGGCCGGCAGTTTCAAGGGCGGTCACCAAAGTCGTAAAGGTTCCTGCAGCGACGGCTGTGTCAACAATATTCGTTGTGACATCGCCTTTCGAGGGCGGTGGCAGCATGACGTTATCGATAACATGAATGACGCCATTTGACGCCATAACGTTGGCGCTCGTGACGGACGCCAAGTTTACAGTAAGACCAGTATCGCTTAGGGAAAGGGCCGTTCGGCCACCCGATTTTTCGGCGGTTGCATTGGCCATTTCGAGAATAGACTGATCGGAGGCTGCCACCGAGATTGCCCCATCCGCAAGTACGACTGCATCAGCGTAGACGTGGTAGAGCAGGATATCTGCGAGTGATGCAGGATCCGCCAGCAGGCCGTTGATGGCGTCTGTACCCAATTTTGCGAAGGCTGCGTCGGTGGGCGCAAATACGGTGTAGCTTTTATCGGCGTCGGTTAACGCCCCAACCAGGTCCGCGGCGGAAAGTGCGGCGAGCAGCGTCTCGAAGCTACCCGCAGCGGTTGCGACTTCAGCAATATTAAGGGTCGGTGTTGGCAGCCCGGCTGCCCCAACAATGACCGTATCAATGACGTGGATCACGCCATTGGATGCGTGTATGTCAGCGATGATGACTTTCGCGCCGCCAACGCGTAGTTCGCGCTTACTAGAAATTGAAATCGGCACTTCAGCGCCGCCAACGGTGGTCGCAGCGTTGCCACTGAGCGAGTAGGCTGTTACGGCATCGACAGCCGCGTCTGTGATGACGTGCTGCTGGAGAATTTCGGTTAAATTGTCGAGATCAGCCAGAAGCGCCGTCACGTTTGCCGAGCCCATCGCGTCGAAAGCAGCGTCGGTCGGCGCGAATACCGTAAAGGTGTCGGTCTCGCTGGCGAGGACGGTATCAAGACCGGTGGCACCGAGCGCGGCGACCAGCGTTGTGAAGCGCTCGTCGGCTGCAGCAATATTGACGATGGTGCTTTCGCTGGGCGTTGCGTCCGCGGGCGGCATCAGAACGGCATCGATCACATGGATCACGCCATTGTCGGCTTGAATGTCGGTGGCGGTGACCTTGGAAAGGTTCAGAAACAAGGAGTCGTTCTTGGCTGATACGCCAACCCGATCGCCATTTGCCATTTCAACGGTCGTTCCCACAGCGTCAGTGGCGGCGGCAGAATCGAGCGCGGTACCACTGACTACGTGATAGAGCAGGATGTCGGACAAAGCATCCGGATCAGCTAAAAGATCATTGATTGCCGCCTCACCCAGTAGCGCAAAGGCTGCATCGGTAGGCGCGAAAACGGTGAGCGTTGCGGATGCGTCGTCGATTGTGCTCGTCAGACCTGCTGCATCGATCGCGGCTATGAGCGTCGTGAAGTTACCGGCCTCGATTGCAACGTCGAGTATGGTC
>JABJAS010000238.1 GCA_018666055.1 Halieaceae bacterium
AACTGTGTGGCGACCCCGGTCACGATCACGGCCCACAATGCCGGTCACTCGGCAGTCACAACCAGCAATACCGTAACCTTAACCACCAGCAGCGGAAACGGTGCCTGGGTCAGTAACGCGGATAACGCCAGTATCAGCATTGGGTTTGGCGGCGCGAACGCCATCACCACTTACCTGCGTCACCCCACGGCTGGCGCCACCACCATTAACGTGACCGACGGCTCTAATTCAGAAAGTGAGGACCCAACCTATACCTTTAACGCGGCGAGTATGTCGTTGGAATTTTTCCTGGACGCCAACGCCAATGGCGCGCCCGATGGCTCGGGTGATGACCTAACAACACTCACGGCCGGAACCACCTTCAACCAGGTACTGGTCGGCGTCGTTGATGGCGGCAGTGTTTGCACTCAAGATAGCACGATCGCAAGCCAAACCATTGCCACCAATCTTGCATACGAGTGTGTTAACCCATCGACTTGCCAACGGGACAAGGACCTCACCGTAACCCCAACTGGCGGCAGCGCAACCGGCATCGAGGACAACAACAGTGGTGCTAGTCTCGCCTACCAGGCGGTAAATCTTGTCTTCAATGGCTCGGGGTATGCGCCCATTCCATTGGTTTACAAAGATGTGGGGCGCATTAGGTTGTACGGCGCCCTGACCGTGCCCGCATCCGGTAACAACCCAGCACTCACTGTAACCGGCAGCAGCAACGAGTTTATTTCAAAGCCCGCCGACTTGGTTGTCTCGGTTGCGAGTAACCCCGCAACAACCGCCTCTGGTAGCGGGTTTATTACAGCCAGCACCAATTTCAATGTGGGCGTTCAAGCGCGAAACTCTCTGGGCGGCACCACCCCCAACTTCGGCCAAGAGAGCTCGGCCGAAACGGCGAAGGTCGCTTTGGTCGCGCTAACCTACCCAACCGGCGGCAGCAACGCGGGCACCCTCACAAGCGGCAGCTACAGCCTCAGCGGCAGCACCGATGGCGCAGGCACGGTCGTTGCGAGCTTTAATGAAGTAGGCACAATTACCCTTCGTGCTGAAATAGGCGATGGCGACTATCTCGGGGTGGGTAACGTGACTGGCACCACCAGCGGTAATATTGGGCGCTTTTATCCCAATCAGTTTGTACTCAGCAGTGACGGGGTTATTGACGCTTGTACCCCTGGGACAGACTTTACTTATATGGATGCACCTAACCTCGCCATTGCCTACACCATCACCGCCAAAAATGCAGCCGGGGCGACCGTCACCCATTATGATACGAGCGATGGTTACGCGGTTGCGAGCATCGCCGCCGTCGCCGAGGCAACCACCAACAATGGCACAAACCTGAGTTCGCGCCTAACCCATGCCACAACCTCCTGGAATGCCGGAATCTACACCATTAATGATACGACGGCCAAATTTGCGCGCGGCTCGAACCCGGAAGCCGAACTCGATCTAGACATCGGGCTCACCCTAACGGATTCCTTAGACGGTCGAAATTTCAGCAGCCTAGACATGAATGCCGGCACGAGTGGTAATTGCGCCTCGGATTCCAGTTGCAATAGCCTCGACCTCACAGGCAACCCAAAATTACGCTGGGGCAGAATGGCGCTGAACTCGGCGAGCGGCTCAGAAATACAAGCCCTCGGAGTTCCGCTTTTAACCCAGTATTACAACGGCTCGAGCTTCATCACCAACACCGATGACGGTTGCACAACGATCGCGCGTTCTAAAATTGAATTTAACGACGGCGCGATCAACACCGCCGCGAACCTCACGATTGATATTGGCAGCGGGAGCAACAACAGCACGGGCAGTTCAAGCAACGTAAACCTTTCGAGCGCCGATTTAGTTGTGGTCTCCGGTGATGGCAACCTTTCGTTCTCTGCACCGAGTGATGGGGATCGCGGGAGCTTCACCGTGGATATCGACTTAACCAATCTACCTTGGCTGAAATACGACTGGGATCTTGACGGCAGTCATGATGACTCACCGCCCGGGGTGACCGGCACCTTCGGGATCTATGGCGGTCACAGTAAGATTTTATTCCGTCGGGAATCAAACTAAATCAATTTAGGAAATGCGCGGCGTTAGAGCCTACAACGCGCTGGTGACAACCGTTTTTGAAATCGTATCGCAGGTGCCCACACTGGTAACCGTGTAGATCGTTTTACCGCCCGCGGTTGCCGAAGTACAGGTGACCGCTGCCGAGCAACCACTCATCCCGGCATCATTGGTGAACGAGTAGTTAATTGCGGTGCTCGAGCAAGTGACGCCGCCCGCATACACGGGTGCGTCCGACGGATCGAACGCCACGTTTAACCCTAGATCGGCGCCCGTATCCGCTGCCAAGCTGGCTCGAAGACTGGTGATGTACTCACTTCGGCCCGATGCGTTGTCTTGAACTAAGAGCCCCATATTGACCGCAAAGGCCGACAAAACGGTAATGACGAAGATGGCGATTGGTAAACCGATACCTTGTTGCTGAATACTCGACCCAAGGTGATGTACACGACCATTGGCATTCGCAATACGGTTTACCCAAGCATTTTTTAAAACATCTTTTATTACTGACATCATGGCGCGCTCGTTACTTGGA
>JABJAS010000028.1 GCA_018666055.1 Halieaceae bacterium
CGCCAACGCACCGTCTTAACGTAAGCCCAGAAAAACTAATACCAATGCCGCCAAGAAAAGCGTTTCTAGCCCCAGTAAAATCACAGGTCTCACACCAATCTCTATGATATCGCGCAACGACGTCTTCATTCCCAATGCCGTGATTGCCAGCAGCAACAACACCGGCGCCATACCCGCTAACGACTCGCTCACCGACATGGGAATCCACCCAGTGCTGTTTGCCGTGAACAACACTAAAAACCCCACCAAGAATAGCGGCACCCGAGGCATTCGTCGGCTCACGGTTGGATCGCTGTGGGACGTCGTGATCCACACCGTGATTAACGCGACAACCGGTATGAGCATCGCCACTCTGAAAAGCTTCACTAAGGTCGCAGCATCACCGGATTCCAGTGAGACGCTATAACCCGCCCCCACCACTTGAGCCACATCGTGAATAGCCGCGCCAATAAAAAAGCCCATGGCCTGATCGTCGAGTCCCAGATAGTCACCGATGACCGGATAAAAAATCATTGCGAAGGTACTGAAACTCGCCACGCCAATCACCGTGAACGAGGTGAGTCTCTGCTTATGCGCCGATTCGGGTAACACGCTCGCTATCGCCATCGCCGCCGAAGCACCACAAATTGCCACCGCGCCGCCGGTCAGTATGCCAAGGGCTCGGTCAACCTTGAGTAACCTAGCGCTGATCACGCCCATGGTGATCGTCAACCCAATCGCGGCGATCAGATACAATGCAGATTGCCAGCCAAGCTGCACTAAATCTGCAAACGTTAAGCGCAAAGCCAGTAGGGCGACACCAAAACGCAGTGCGGGCCCCGCCATCAGATCTAGGCCCAACTGCATTCTTTTGATATCGCCAACAAAGTGGCAGGCCATACCCAATAGCAAGCCCATTAACATAGCGGGCGCACCGTAGCGCGATGACACCACCATGGCCGCGACGGCCAGTGCAGCGGATACCACCACACCGGGCAGGTACTGTTGAAACGGTAAACCCATCACTGAGTGGCTCCCAATCATTTCGCCAGCATGACTTTCACCTGACTCGTCTATATTTTACCATTCACTCACAGACGATAGTCATTGGATATCTGGTCATGGCCACGAAAACCCGTTGGACGCCACTTAACTGGCAAGACCCCTTCGAGCTCGACGCGCAGCTCACAGAAGAACAGCGCATGGTCCGAGAAAGCGCGAAGCAGTTTGCACAGAGCTCGCTTGCGCCACGGGTGAAAAACGCGTTTCGCAGCGAGCAGACTGATCCGAGTCTCTTTGCAGAAATGGGCAAAATGGGCCTTCTGGGTGCCACCATCAATGGTTATGGCTGCCCGGGCGTGGATTACATTTGTTACGGATTGATCGCCAGAGAAATTGAGCGGGTCGACTCTGGCTATCGTTCTATGATGAGCGTGCAATCTTCATTGGTCATGTATCCGATCTACGCGTATGGCACCGAAGAACAACGCGAGCGATATTTGCCAAAGCTTGCAACAGGCGACTGGATCGGCTGCTTCGGTCTGACTGAGCCCGACCATGGATCGGATCCTGGCGGCATGGTGACCCGGGCTAGGACAGTTGAGGGCGGCTACCGACTCACCGGCTCTAAAATGTGGATTAGCAATAGCCCCATTGCCGACGTGTTTATCATTTGGGCTAAAACCGATGACGATGTCATCAGGGGCTTCATACTCGAAAAAGGCATGGCGGGTCTCAGCGCGCCTAAAATTGAAGGTAAGTTGGCACTCAGAGCATCCATCACGGGTGAAATTGTGATGGATGATGTATTTGTGCCGGCCGAGAACCACTTACCCAATGTAGAGGGGCTCAAAGGACCCTTTGGCTGTCTCAATAATGCCCGTTACGGGATCGCCTGGGGGGTTATGGGAGCAGCAGAAGACTGCTGGCACGTGGCGCGAGATTACACGCTAGAACGCAGTCAGTTTGGCGTCCCACTGGCTTCTAAGCAATTGGTGCAATTAAAATTAGCTGATATGCAGACAGAAATTGGGCTGGCGCTGCAGGGCTGCCTGCAAGCGGGGAAATTACTGTCCGCTGGCGCCATCTCACCCGACCTTATCAGCCTTATCAAGCGGAATTCGTGCGGTAAAGCGCTCGATATTGCACGCTCCGCGCGGGATATGCTGGGTGGCAATGGCATTTCGGACGACTACTCGGTGATGCGACACATGGTCAATTTAGAGGTCGTGAATACCTATGAGGGAACGCACGACGTCCACGCCCTCATCTTGGGCAGAAGCCAGACGGGACTGTCGGCTTTTTAAAGCGTCAATTTCAGGTGTATGTGCTGGCGAAAAAGCGGTAAATGTTCATCCTCCCGATGGCTCACAAATAGCAAGGTGCTGTGACGTCGCGTTTCGATGGTTGTCAGAAAACTCAGGATGCGATCCCGATTGATCTCATCCAGTCCCTGTGTGGGCTCATCAAGCACCAGCAGCAAGGGCGACTTGACCATCGCCCTCGCAATTAGCACGAGGCGCTGCTCGCCATAGCTTAACGAGTGAAACGGCAGCGACGATTTGGCCTCCATGCCTACCGCCGCCAACCATTCACGACCCAGCCGCGTTTGGAAATCCGATAGCGGATCGTACAGCCCAATCGAGTCATGAAACCCTGAACAAACCGCCGCTAATACGTCGCATCTCACCGTATAGCGACGGTGCAAGTCATTGCTGACCAAACCCAGATGCCGCTTGATGTCCCAAACGGACTCACCTGTCCCTCGTCGATGACCAAAGACGGTGACGTCGTTGCTGAAGCACTGGGGGCAGTCACCTGTGATCAATCCCAACAGAGTCGATTTTCCAGCCCCGTTTTCTCCAGTCACTAACGTGTGCTGCAGGGGCGCAATACTGAGCGAGAGATCACCAATGACAGGGCGTCCACCGTAGCGCACCGTACATTGGGTTAGCTGCGCGACGAATGGCGCGTCATACTGTGCCAGCGCGATGGCATCCTCGGGGATACCCGGCTGCGCCTGCGAACTTTCGGCAACGCACTCTCCCAGCTCAACCAATGCCTGTTCTCGAGACGCTGCGCTCAGCACCGCCAACTCACCGTCTTCGACATAGCCAAAATAAGTCACCCAGGCCGGGATATCGGACCGGTTACTTAAAAGCAGCACCACTGCGACACCGCGCTGAATCGCGTGCTCGAAGGCGCGTGATATCGCCGCCACGGCGTCGGGATCCAGGCCATCAAACGGATTGTCACAAACCAGCAGCTGCGAATCCTCGAGCAAGGCTTTGAGCACGAGCAACTTGCGACTCTCCCCGGTACTGAGCTCTCGGTAAAACGCCTGCAAACGGTGCCGCAGGTTGAGTTGATCGATCAGCGGATCATCCAACTTCTCAGCCGGTAAGAAGTCTGCGACCCGGGTACCCGACTCATCATCCGTCAGCAAATCAGTGGCCGCCAATCGACGCTCGTGCTCGTAGACCGCCTGCTGACTCTCAAATGAAATGAGCGCGATGTCGGTAATTGCGATCCTTCGGTCGATCAAACCGGATTCTGTCGCGAGCTCACCCACTAAGAGTCGGTCAAGCAATTGTTTACCAGAGCCATTACGACCAAAAATGCACCATGCTTGGCCCCCGCAAATACGCCAAGCGGGGATATTGAGTCCATCACCCAGAAAATCAGCAACACAAACTAGCTCAACCGAGCTTCTCATCCCGCAGCCACCTCTGTCAGCGGTCGAGTGACCGCCTCAATCAGTTGGCGGCCGGCAATACGACGCAAGTTCTTCTGGGTTTTCCCTCTCATTTGTCGATACACTCCGCGCCGTCGTTGCAATAGGGAATCACAACATGACTGATGTAGTTGACCGAGTCACCGAATTGAACCGAAACTCCCCTGATTTCATCCGGTTATTAGGGGGTGAGGTTACTGAACTTGCACTCGACGAACAGAAAGCCATTTTTGTTTTCACAGTGCCCCTCGAGTACTGCCACTCGGGCGATATTGTCCAAGGCGGTTTTGTTACTGCAATGCTCGACGCGGCCATGTCTCATGCCGCATTCGGAACGGACAGGACGATCACCGGCTTAGCCTCACTCGACATTTCAACCCAATATTTGGGCATTTGCCGTGGCAATCAGCCCCTGAGGGTGAGCGGCTGGATCAAACAAGCGACCCATCGCACCGCTTTCTTTGAGGGCCGTATTGTGTCGGCTGACGGGTCACTCGTCGCCAC
>JABJAS010000239.1 GCA_018666055.1 Halieaceae bacterium
GGCTACTATTCGATCACCGTCTACGGGGCCGATAACAAGCTGCTGATTCCTAATGAGCAAAACATCTACGACAGAACCACCTACTCATCAGAACCTAACGAAGATGGCAGCTACACGGTGACCCTCAGCCCTGATGGCAGTGGCGTAAATGGCATTCCTACCGGAAAGCCTTTCTATGCGATTTTGAGGGCATATGTCCCCGTCTCAGGAACGGATATGACGGTTAAAGTCACCAATAATTAAAGCGCTTTAACCGGCAGCGACAGGCCAATGCTGAAACAATCCCGCGGGCTGTCGGCCACGCACAGCTGAAAACATCATCAACCGCAATGTAGCGTAGCCGTTCAAACAGTGCGTACCGGCACAAAAAGGGCGCCTGTGACGCCCTATGCTGCGAGGTTGGAGCGGGTGATGGGAATCGCATTGGGCCTGAATCCATTGGTATTGCTATATTCAGGTCTTTGTCGCACCTCCGATACCCCCACAGATACCCCCAAATGGTCGCTGTAACCCCCCCCTTTTTCGGCGTTATGGGAATCCCCTACGCGCGCCGCAGGCGCAGACGGCTGGACAGGTGGCTAGGAACACTCAGCGCAGGATCAGGATGATCTAATTGGGTGCAGCTTGGAATATCAATAATGCGCCATTGGCTTAATGGAACCAAACCTCAAGCCAGGATTGGTGCCAGTTCTCGAAGCGTGAACGCCACGGCCTCGTCCACGCGTAGACGATAGCTGCGCTGGGCCTCCGGCAAGGCCGGATCCGGATCAATCTCGATAGCCGAGGCGGGCATGCAGGCCGGCGCGAGGGCCACTTCCGATTGCAAGGCATACCACTTCGAGACGGAAGCCCTCGGATTGGGCAAATGGACCACGCCGGGCACAGCGTGCAACCAGCCAATTTTGTGCTGCTGCGTTCCGCCGTGGCAGATATAGGCATTCGCAACGCTCGCTGCCGTGATCGCGTCATGAATCGATCGGCCATTGAGATAGATGGCTCGCCCGATATCTATCAGGCCCGGCAGCTGAGGGCACCGACGCAACAGTGACGAGAAGTCCTTATCCACACCGCGTCGATAATCGTGAAAGACATCGGGCACCCGGCAATCGGGCATGGAAAAACCGTCGATGAGGATTCCCACAGACGGGTGATCTAGCAGGTGCGGAATCAGCGCCGATAGGAAGTCGACCGTATTGGGACAGTCGCGTGCCCGACGCCGCAGGGACAACCAGATCACGCATCGCGTCTGGTCGGCGAGCCGGTCCAGATCTCTTTTGATGTCCTGATCGGCTTGGCGCTCACAGTAGCTACGCACCTGGCTTACTAGCGAAGCCGACAAATAACTCGCTCCGAGCAAAACGGCGCGCTGGAACGCCGCGCCCGCGTGCAGATCCGTCCGGTCGTCCCAGGCAGTGACATCGAGCGCTCGAAGCCAGGGAAACAACTGGGCCGCGTCACCCATGGGATCACAGCGAGACACGAATCGGACCTTGTTGAGGCTCAGCGACTGATCAGGCAGCGCGGCCAGGGCGGGCCACCCATTCCAGAGTAGATGCGCAAAGTTGCCATCGCCGAACAAGGCGTGCGTGCGCTGATTCACAGGTGCACGTTCGCGGAGTCCCTGAACGGTGGAGAGCAGATCTTCAACGGGCCAGGGGCTCGACTGCGGCTCGAAGAGACCGCCGCTCGCAAGCGGTCTAATCTCGAGCAAGCGTCCTGCCTCAGCGTCGATCAGGTAACGGAGCGGATAGCCCCATTTCTGAGGTCCGACCAGCAAATAGAACCGCCCACCATCGAACTGGTAGGCGATCTGGTTACTGGCGATCAGATAGCAAGCCTGCAGAGGCTGGGGTTTGCCATCGAATGGACTGATGACCGATCCTGAGTCGTCCTCTAGCCAATCGATCTGATAGCGGCGCAGTGCCTGTGGACCCAGCCACTCGTTCAGGCGCTCGATGTCATTCAGGAATGGCGCGGTCGAATTCATGGATCGAGCATAGCGGAGATGTTGACTGACGCTATTGGCGCCAGTCTTTTTTTTTCATTTAACGCCACGCCCGAGTGCCATTTGGTTTGACCAGCAGATACAGACCGCCACCGTCACTGAGCTTGCGCTCACGATCAGCAGGCTTCGCCTCTGCAACCTTGGTGCCCGCTAGCTTCATCACCACACTCCCTGTGTTTTGGGCGATACCCCCACCCGATTTGGCTGATACCCCCGTTGATACCCCCAAAAAGCCACCACGCAATGTGACGGTCTGGGATGCTAAGTGCGAATGATACCCTGCTCCTGCTTTATATGGCAGGCATAAAAAAGGCGTTTGTGACGCCCTGTGTGGTTGGTTTGGAGCGGGTGATGGGAATCGAACCCACGTCTAAAGCTTGGGAAGCTTTCGTTCTACCATTGAACTACACCCGCAAAAA
>JABJAS010000240.1 GCA_018666055.1 Halieaceae bacterium
AGCGGCCCGAGCACGTTGCTGGGATCTACCAGAGCCCCGCAGCTTTGAGCGCTGGCTCAACCTTGTCGCCGTCATCCTTAATGCAGTAGTGTCGCCAAATACTCGTCCGCACGAGCTTGTTCGTCATTCCCGGTGGCTGCGTGACTTCGCTCATTCGATACATATTAAAATCTGTGAGCGGGTCCGCCTTGCCATACGTGTCGTTCCAGCGCTTACACAGATAGCCGCCATAATAGGTGCGATATGCTTTGTATCGTTTTGTGCTGACTCTAGAAAGATATTTCCGCCAGCGATAATTTTCGAACTTGGCGCCATACAAATGCTCAGGTTTTTCAAAGCTTGGCAAACTCGTTACCCCGCCATAAACGTCCACCAATGTACCGGATGCCAGCACCCCCGGCACCACCATGAAGCTATCGCCTTTCTTTGGATAGGGTGCAAACATGCTCCACTTTTGGTCAAGGCGAAGCAGCCGCTTCAAGCCTTGCCACTCTTTCGGAAACTTCACTTGATAGGGCGTACCCTCGGCGGCCGTTTGGAACGGCAATCGCCAATTCGGAATGGTGCTAAGGTTAAACACAAAGAGATACGCCAGAAAAAACCCAGCCACGGTCTGCGAGCGCCAGCCCGGTAACTTCAGAGTAGCCTGCCAAGGTAGCAGCCGGGAAAACCAGTCACCAAAGGCGCCTCGATTATTGGCGACCGAGTCGTAAATGCGATTGCCCAATCGCTGCGGCCAAGCGAGCATGGGCGCAAGAAAGCGCCCCCACGGCGAGGCGGCAAACACGGCCACCATGGCGGGCCATTTAATCAAGCGCTCGCCAGAGGGCGTCACCACGACCCATGAGAATTCTCGCTCTAAAATCTCAGCCATCTCCGCATCCGTTTGTGCCGGGATGATCTGCGCGGACTTGAGCCCTAAAAAGGTCTTCAGCAGCCAACACATTTTGAGACAAAACGAGCAGTCCTGATCGTAATACATTGTGAGCCCGGCGCCAGAGGCGGGCCAAAATCGGCGTGCCAGCGCATCCCAGGTTTCTGATGGTGTAAACAAAATAATAGAGGTGATCGAGATGAAGGGAAACAGGCCGATATACAGGTTTAAAATAAACCCAACCTCCATCGAAATGAATGCAAACATCATCAGTAATCGAATCGGGACGCGGAGCAGCGGCGTAAAGATCAAGATCGGGCCGAACAGCTCTAACCACCATACATACCGTGTAAGCGGCACGGTGAGCCAGTGTTCATCTCGCCATAGATGAGCAAGAGGCGTTGTTAATTCATCCAGATGTAACGCGTAATAGATCGCTGTACCCTCTTCATACCACTCCGGACCACTTTTCAAGAAGGCTGAAAAGAAGTACACCGCCATGGCTTGAAATAAGATAGCGCCCGTTGCGACCGAGCAATACTGGTTCGGTTGACGCGCCAGCGTCTGCTGCTGATCGGGATGCACCCTTGCTGCATCCATCGAAAACCGAGCGCCCAGTGGTAGGAAGATCGACCAAAACACCATGAGCAATAAAAGATTGTCACCGCCTTGTAGCATGAGTGGCGCGCGATTATGCAATGAAAGCAACAAGACAAAGCTGATGAGCGTTGCCAAACGAGTGCGATAACCCAGCAACAAGGCCATCGCCGCCCCCGCAGCAACCAGGTGTAACAGCAATGCCCACACCCAACTGCCACTAATGAAATATAACGACCAGCGGTTATCGCCGCTCCAGTCGATGATAAAGTCTCTAGGAAAGACCCCTTCATCCGACATCCAAACCGACAAATCAGCCCCTCGAATAATGAGGTCAGCCATGAGGAGTCCGCCGAGCAAGATCCGAAACAGCGCAAGACTTCTAAGATCGATACTCAGCACTGGCAAGGCCCGCGTTGTCCACCATTGCGCCATAATTCACCCTCGATTCCAAGTCGTCTATGATAGCTCGATCGCGAAGCAGTATCGAGCCGGCGCAGGCAAATTATCCCTCGACAACCATCTGCCGCAGACCATCTTGACCCTAGGTCAGCGCCATCGAGCGGGCGGCCTAATCTATTGGCATCTTAAGTATTTGGCGTCAGGCGGACAAAATAACGCGGCGGAAACCCGGTCAATATACGAAACCCTAAGCCCAATGGGCGCGCGGCATCGAGCGCTGCCGCATCGGCTTCCAGCACTTTCGAGGCCGTGTAGCGGGCATCAACGGCCTCATACCGAACCCGAACTTGATCATTATCGAGCAACCGACCATACCACTGCCGTGGCCAGTGATTCACCGCAACAAAGAGTTCACCCTCGTGCTCTATCCGAACCAA
>JABJAS010000241.1 GCA_018666055.1 Halieaceae bacterium
CAAAACCATGCGCGATACCGGGCGAGATATGCAGGATAAGTACAAGGAAACCGCTCGGGGTGGACTGGCAATTAATGTTTTGGAGATGCCGGTTAGCGTGATCGAGTGTTGAGTTTGTTAATGGTCAGACGGTGTTCCGCGGCACCAGCACTTATTCGTGATGAAGGTGGGCCTTACTGCTGAGGTTGCTGAGGCATGAATAAAGCCGTCGTGGCGATCAAACACAAGCCGATGGCAAATAGCATTAAGGACTCAGCCATACTCAGCCCGAGCAACATCTCAGGCGTAAATGAGCAGAGATTACGCACCTCGAAAAGCCAAGGGAACCACTGGTCAACGGCGAACCAATCGGGCATGCCGAGTTGAAATTGGCAGCTACCATTGCCGATGCCATTTTCGAGTTGATACAGATACCACGCACGCTCTCCTAGTCCCGCGCCAGAGACCAGTACGACGAGATTCGCAACCAGCTGTGTCCCTCGATTCAGCGGGAGCAAGCACATCACGGCGCCTGTTAGCACCAATGCAACCACCCACAGCCGCGCGTGAATACACACCTGACAGGGCTCGTCGCCAACGCCATATTGGTAGTAAAGCGCCACCGCGAGCGCGGCGACGCCGATCAGCGCAAGCCCGGCCCAGTAGCGGCGTGAATTAAAAACACTCGTCAATTTATTCATTGCCAACACGGTTGCCATTAATGGTGGAGAACGACACATAGTAGGCGCGTCATTTTTTCGCTTCAATCCCTTCTTTAAAAGGGGCATTCAGTTTGACTTCGCATGGCAAAAAATCGAGGTGACCGCCGCTATCTCGAAAGATTCGCTATCACGATAGACCCACTGCCACGATAGACCCACTGCCACGATAGACCCACTGCGGCGATAGACCCACTGCGGCGATAGACCCACTGCATTTCTATATCATGCGCCCACAGTCTCGATCGAGTAGACGAATCTTCCTGAGCCATGGAGCTGCGTTGTAACATGACTTGCTTTGGACGCCCGCGCAGGCACTAATGCGCCAGAGGAAGGGCGAGGCGGGTACTCCATCGTTGCGGCGACTCCTATTAATAGAACTGAGAGACTCATGAAACAGAAAGCCCCATACAGTGCGCTCGAGTGGGTGGGTGTTATCACCGCAATCGCCTATTCGTTGCTAGTGGCATCTAATATTGGGCTGGAATTTATCGGCTTTTCGTTGCTGCTGATTTCCTCAGTGGCGATTGGCTTGTGGGCGTATCGAGGTGGGCATCGGGGTATTTTGCTGCTGCAATTTTTTTATGCGATTGCTGGCTTAATCGGCATGATGCGCTGGTTTTGATAACGCTATGACAGACTGGGACATGGCACAGGGCCTGAGCGCAGGTATGACTGGTTTTTTATTAGGCCTGTCACTGATTCTCGCAATTGGGCCGCAGAATGCCTTTGTTCTACGCCAGGGTTTGTTGAACCAGCATGTTCTGCCCGTGGTGCTGTTCTGTGCGCTATCCGATGCGTTACTCATTACTCTGGGTATTGCGGGTGTGTCGCTCGCGATCAAAGATTTTGCCGAGCAGTACGAGGCGTATTTGTTTTTACTGGCGGCGGCGTGGTTAGGTGTCTATGGCTTACAGCGCTTGCGAGATGCTTGGCGCGGAAATGCGACGCTACAACTTGCTAGCGGGCAGCGAGGCAGTTTGCGCAGCACCTTGGGTGTGGCGGCGCTACTCACCTTCGGTAACCCGCATGTGTATCTCGATACCGTTGTACTAATTGGTACTTTGTCTTTGCCATACTCGGGATCGGCGAAAGTGGCTTTTGGTGTTGGAGCGGTCCTTGCCAGCCTGGTTTTTTTCTCAGCGTTAGCCTTTGCTGCTCGCTTAATGCTGCCGCTAATGAGTAAGCGTCACGCGTGGCGAGTGATTGATGGCGTGATCGCTGGCATCATGTTTATGTTGGCCGCTGGAATGTTGCTGGCCGGCGATTGGCTATGAGGAGAGCGGGCGCATGGAGGCACATTGCCGCCATAACGCGTCTAGGAAACCAAGTATGCAGGTGAGCGTAAAACGGATTGCGGGCGACGAGGCCGATGCGTTGTTGGTGCTGTCGGATCGTTACATGGCGGCGCTTTACCCAGCCGAAAGCAATCATCTAGTTAGTAGCGCCAGTTTGCGTGGGCGCGATGCATTATTTTTAGGTGCTTTCACAGACCACGAAACGCCGAATGCAGCGGCCAATACCTGTATCGGTTGCGTAGCAGCCCGATTTTATCAGGCTGCGGGCTACGCAGAGATTAAGCGTTTATTCGTGGATCAGCGCTACCGAGGGCATTCAATTGCAAGAACCTTAATGGGCGAGATTGAGCAGGGTATCGTCGTGCAGGGTATCGACTGCGCGCGGCTCGAAATGGGCATTTATCAACCCGAGGCCACCGCCTTATACCGGTCGATGGGCTACCGTGTGATCGCGCCTTTTGGCGATTATCAGTTAGACCCCCTCAGTCAGTTTCTCGAAAAAAAAGGGTTATCAATTGACGGTTAGCCCTATTTTTTAAGGTTCAAACGGGGTCCGAGATGGCCGCCATTACCTACCTCAATCGACGGGTTTCACTCCTTGCAAGACTACGTTATAGTCTTGTCAGTTATTTGATTTGCTCATTCATTAAGTGCGTCGGGGGACGCGGAATGGGAAGCAACAGCACGAAGAGGTTGTTGAGCGGTAACGAGGCTGATGACTGACCCAAAGGGCGGCGCCAGCAACACGATAATAAATAATAATTAAGGAGGGTCCATGAGACGCTTCTACTACATCAGCGACGATCTGGACGATTTGGAACAGATCGAACACGAACTAGAGTCGAGTGGTATTGCTCGTCCGCAAATCTATTTGCTCAGCAATGACGACGTGGGGCTCGAGAGTCACGACGTGAATCGCGTTGCGAGTTTTCTGAAAACCGATGTTGTGCACTTGGGCGAGATTGGGGCTGTACTGGGCCTCGCTATTGCCGCACTGATACTGCTTGTGGCGCATTATTCCGGGATTGCGGCCGAAGTGAGCTGGGTCCCCTTTATCTTTTTGGCCATCATAGGCTTTGGTTTCGCGACGTGGGAGGCGGGCTTTATCGGTCTGCACTCCCCGAGCGTGCATTTCGCGCGCTTTGAAAAAGCACTCGCAAAAG
>JABJAS010000242.1 GCA_018666055.1 Halieaceae bacterium
ACAGTGTCTCGGATTACCCGATGGTGCCGTTTTATATTTTCTATTCGATGTTCGGATTTCAACGCATCGGCGATTTGGCGTGGGCAGCCGGAGACAGTCAGGCCCGCGGATTTCTTATCGGCGCCACCGCAGGGCGCACCACGCTCAACGGTGAAGGGCTACAGCATCAGGATGGCCATAGCCATTTATTGGCAGCGTCCATACCCAATTGCATCAGTTACGACCCCGCCTACGCTTACGAATTGGCCGTGATCATTCAGGATGGTATGCGGCGGATGTTTGAAGAGGGCGAGAATTGTTTTTATTACATCACGACGATGAATGAGAACTATGTTCACCCCGATATGCCCGCCAACGTTGAAGCCGAGATTGTGCGCGGACTGTATCGCCTAAAACACAGCACGGTGACAGGGGCGCCTGTGGTGCAACTGCTCGGCGCCGGTGCCATTCTGCGCGAGGTGGAGGCGGCAGCAGAGATCCTTGAAAAAAATCACGGTGTCGCGGCGGACATTTGGAGTATGACCAGTGTTAATGAATTGGCGCGAGAGGGCGATGAGGTGACACGGTGGAATCGTCTGCATCCGACTGAAGCACCTCGAGTACCTTACTTAACTCAGCAGCTGTCCCACAGCGCCGGCCCCTTTATTGCCGCAACCGATTATCAAAGGGCCCATACCAATCAACTACGAGAGTTCATACCCGGGTCGTTGACGGTATTGGGGACCGATGGCTTTGGCCGCAGTGATACGCGACAACAGTTGCGCCAGCACTTTGAGGTCAGCCGTGAGCACATCGTTGTAGCGGCGTTGAAAGCGCTGGCTGATCAGGGTGATCTGGCCTTATCAGCCGTTGAGGCAGCGATACTCTCCATGAAGATTGATCCGGACAAACCTAACCCCGCCCAAATGTGATGCGTCAACAGGAGCCTCGATCATGACAGAACAACTCATCAAAGTGCCTGATATTGGTGGTGCGGAGGGGGCAGAGGTGGTCGAAGTATTGGTTGCCGTTGGCGATCATCTTGCCCTCGAACAAAGCGTTATCGTGGTGGAATCTGACAAGGCGTCGATGGAAATTCCTGCCAATCTGGCCGGCACGGTGACAGCACTGCGCGTCGCGGTCGGCGACGCGATTTCCGAGGGGGATGTGATTCTCGCCATCGACGTTGTGAGCTCGGTACAGGGCGATAGTGAGTTAGGCCAGCTGGACGCGTCATCACCGGTCAGCGACGCAACTGCGAGTGCGTCGGACCCGGTTGCAGGGGTGGCGATCGATCTCACGGCGGTAAATGAACCACAGCGCGATGGGACATCGGTTGCTGTCGCCTCGCGGGCCGAAGCGTCAGGGGAGGCGCCAGGCGCGCAAGAAGCCACTCAGGGCGCGTCGTTATCTGTCGTGATACCCGACCTCGGGAGTGACCAAGGCGCTGAGTTGGTGGAATGTTTGGTCGCGGTGGGTTCGGCGGTTGAAGAGGGCGACTCGTTGGTGCTGTTGGAATCTGATAAGGCCTCTATGGAGGTGCCAGCGCCGGCAGCGGGTGTGATGACTGAGTGGCTGGTCAGCGTTGGCAGTACGGTAAAACAGGGTGATCTGATTGCGCTAATGAGTGTGACGACAGCGCCAGCGCCGCCGTCGAATGATGCGCTGGTGACTGATCAAGAGAGTGAGCCACCTCGGTCAGCGCCGACTGCTGCTGTGACTGCGGTAAAGGGTGAGTCACAGCCGGTCACGCACGAGCGCGTCGATCCGATCAGCGACTCGGAGCAGAGTGCCGTCTACGCCGGTCCTGCGGTGCGAAAACTGGCCCGAGAATTCGGTGTCGCGCTCACTCAGGTGACAGGCACGGGGGCAAGGGGACGGATACAAAAAGAAGATTTACAGCAGCACGTGGCCCAGGCGCTGAGTGAGTCTGCTTTCGGTTCGGGAGCGGGATTACCGACGATTCCTGAGCCCGATTACGCGCGCTTTGGGCAGGTTGAGCGGGTGAGCCGGAGCCGGGTAGAGCGACTGACAGCCGATAACATGGTGCGAGCTTGGCTCAACATTCCTCACGTGACGCAATTTGGTGATGCCGACGTGTCCGACTTAGAGGACTTTCGGCAGACACTCAAGCAAGAGGCGGCGAATAAAGCGCTCCGATTGACGCCTTTGCCCTTTATCGTGAAAGCCTGTGCAGTTGCGCTGAGTCATCACCCTAAGTTGCAGTCGTCGCTCGCCGACGGCGGTGACAGTTTGGTCTTCAAGCACTACTGCCACATTGGTATGGCGGTGGAGACACCCGGAGGGCTGGTGGTGCCCGTCATTCGAGACGCAGATAAAAAGACGATTTGGCAGCTTGCCGAAGAGATAGCGTCACTGGCTCAGCGAGCGAGAGATAAGCAACTCAAGCCAGATGAGATGCAAGGCGGCGTCTTTACTGTGAGCAGCCTCGGCGCCATAGGAGGAGACGGTTTTACGCCCATCATTAATGCGCCTGAGGTGGCGATACTGGGAGTGGGTTGCGCGAGTGTGCAGCCTGTTTGGGATGGAGACGCCTTTCAGCCGCGAACCCGATTACCTCTCGCGTTGTCTTACGATCACCGTGTGGTGAATGGGGGTGACGGCGGGCGTTTTCTGGCTGAGGTTAGCAGTCTGCTCGGCGATGTCAGGCGGTTAATTCTGTGACTGATTTCGTTGATGGGCGCGGCAAGCCTTTGGATTGGTTGTGATATGAGTCCTGTGCCCGATGCGGGATGTTGTGATGCAACCTGCACAACCGGCCGGCTTCGCGTGGTGGGTATCGTGTTGGCGGCCGGTGAGGGTCGCCGGCTTGGGTGTCGGCCAAAAGGGCTCATCACGGTGAATGGCGAGACGCTGTTATCGCGCAATGTCCGCGTGCTGTTTGAGGCGGGTGTCGATGAGGTGATCGTGGTTACCGGTCACTACAGCGAGCAGCTTGAGACGGTCTTGGCTGGCTTGTCGGTTCGCCAAACCTGTCAGCCTGGTGTGGTGCATTCTCAGCGAGACTCATTGTGTCTGGGGCTCGCTGAGCTACCGGGCGATTGCGATGCGGTGCTGGTGATGCCCGTGGATATGCCGAGCTTGACACGGGATGATGTGGTCGCACTGATTGCCGCCTATAAACACGCGGCGCCCGAGATCGCCTTTATTGGACCGGCGGTCGCAGGACGGCCAGGCAATCCGGTTATATTTAATCGTCACCTGGCGGACAAGATTATTCAGGGGGAGGGTGATTTTGGCAGCGGTGCCTGGCGAGCACAGGCTCAAGCGTGGCGGTTAGAGTGGAAAACTGATAACCCCCACTATGTGATGGATATCGATACGCCAGAGGATTTGGACCGCTGGCAGAGAGCATCACAGGACCCCTGATAACGCACTGTTTGTTTTAGGACCGTTGCGATGAAGCGCCCGTCGAGTTAAGACTCCCTGGGCTAGGGCCCTCTGAACGGAGAGCTCCTCACCTGAAGAGCGCCTCATGTTCAGACCCCTTGATACTGATATCCGCTGATATTGAGAACGCCTCGAGATGAGGCTTCCCATCT
>JABJAS010000243.1 GCA_018666055.1 Halieaceae bacterium
AGGTGCTCGGCACTTAACGTGATGACAATCACACAGCTCACCACATAGAGCATGGCCATGACCGGCACCAAGATAGCCGCCACTCTGGCGATAGACTGAATACCGCCGATAATCACGGCTGCCACGATGGCGGCCAGACCCAAGCCGAACAACCAACCCATGTCGACCAGCGCCGATGATTCCCCTCCGGTGATCACCAGCACCTGCGCATAAGCCTGGTTAGACTGAAACATATTGCCAATACCCAAACAGCCAATCACCAGTGCCAGCGCATAAAAAGCACCCATGCCTCTCCCTAACGAAGGCCACCCCCGCTCACGGAAATAGCTCTCAAGATAAAACATGGGGCCGCCCGACACCGATCCATCGGCGTTGTAACGCCGGTATTTTACCCCCAGCGTGCACTCCACCAACTTGGTAGACATGGACAACAAGCCAGCCAAAAACAACCAGAACGCGGCGCCGGGGCCACCGAGTGAGATCGCAACGGCCACACCGCCAATATTGCCCACCCCCACCGTGCCTGAAATCGCCGTCGCGACCGCCTTAAAGTGGCTGATTTCGCCCCGGGCGGTCGGATCCGAAAACTCTCCCTTGACATGACGGATGGCCAAACCCAGAGCGCGTAAATTGATAAATCGTAAGTAGAAAGTAAAAAATACGGCCGCGCCTCCCAGCCACATGACGATCAGGGGTACCGGTGTACCAGCGATGGGGATAGTGTAGAAAACAACTGACGAAAGCGCCTCAGCAACGGGACCGACGTGGGATTCAACCCACTGATCAGGGGACATGCTCATAGGGACCGACTCACATCAAAGGACTCAAAACTCAGCGCCAACACACCTGAAGCTCAACAACGATTGGGCTCCTACAAAAAATCCGCGGGCAACGCGCCGCATAGCGCAATGCCTCAATAAAACAGGTCCAGACCGCCAAGCGTGCCATCGGCGTGTTGGCACGAAGCAACGCACGCCCACTCTCGTCACACTGAGCACACTATCGACCATGCCTTGATTATCGATTATTTTGCTGACACCGCCAATGCGACGCGGCATGGCTATCACGGGCCCTTGCAGTCCGTGCTAAAACGGAAAGACTCGTGGGAGTAACAGCAACACCACACTCGAATAAGCCAACGACACCAACCAACCAAATCGAATGTAGTCTTGGCGCGAATATCCGCCGAGATTCTGCACCATCAAATTCGTGGCGTAGCCATAGGGTGTTAAAAACGAGGCGCTGCCTCCCAGTGCTACTGCCATGACAAACGCCATTGGCTCGAGCCCCGTTGTTACGGCGATGGAGTAGCCGATCGGAAACATCAGTGCCGCTGCTGCGTTATTGGTCATCAATTCTGTCATCGCCAGCGTTACGGCGTAAATCAGCACCAACACCATCGTCGGCGAGAGCTCAGCGAGCAATGGCGAGAGACCCAACATCGCCGTCTCCATCAATCCTGAATTCAGTACCGCCTGTGAAATAGCCAGCGCTGAAGAGACGATCAACCACATCTCGAAAGGGAAGCGTCGGCGTAATTCAGCGGCGCTGAATAGCTTGAGCGACAACATCAGCAGCAGCAAAAACATGAGCCCTGTCGACAAGGGCACCCAACCTACGATGGAGCATCCCACTGCGGCGGTCATTCCCACTGCGGTGATGACGCTCTTAGTCGTCGAAAGGCTATGGCTGGCAACGCTGTTATCGACAACTAAAAAGTTTCGGCTCAAATTACTGCGCTTCTGAAAGTCTGCCCCCACTGCCAGCATCAGCGAGTCGCCGGCTCGCAGGGAAATGTTCCCCAACTTCCCTGATAGCCGCTCGCCATCGCGATGAAGACCCACCACCGCAGCATCAAAACGTGACCGAAACTCGCTTTGCTTGATCGTCAGACCGATGACCGGCGCACCGGGTAACAGAACCACCTCGGTTAAATTCGTGCCTAACAACCCTTGATCCAGCGCAAAGGATCGCAAGCCGTGGAAGCGCTCTAAAATACCCACTTTTGTGACGTCGCCTGAAAAAATAAGTCGGTCGCCCGCTTCTAGGTGCTCATCTGGCATGACCGGTGTCATCAATCGTCCTTGCCGCACCAGTTCCACTAAAAATAATTCACCAAGATCCCTGAGTCCGTTTTCCAGTACGGTATTGCCCACCAATCGAGAGTCGTCGGCGACCACCATCTCGATCAAAAAATCATGGGTTTGGGCGAACGCCTCGTCACTTGCTGGGAGTACTCGATGCATCAATAACATTGCTGCTAATCCCGCCATCGCCGCCGGCAGTGCCACGGGTAAAAAGGCAAAGAAAGCAATGCCGTTGCCGGTCAAATCCTCCAGAAAACTACTGACAATGAGATTGGTAGACGTCCCGATCAGCGTCAGCGTTCCTCCGAGTATGGCCGCATAAGAAATAGGCAATAAAATCTGACTTGCGGCATGGTAAGGATTCTTTCTTAACGTACCGGCGAGCGTTGCAACCACGGCCGTGTTATTCACGAAAGCGGAAAACAACATGGTCATGCCAGACAGACCTAAGAGGGTTTTTGGCAGCGATCGCCTAACGACGTAATGCGACAAAGATAATAACCACGGCAGCCGCTCAAGGCCGAGGGACACCATCAGCAACAGCAACAAGGTCACTAGCCCCTCATTGGTCGCCTTCGCCATGACAGTCGACAGGTCAATGGAACCCACCATGACACAAGCCGCCATCGCTCCCGAGAACAATAGCGGCGGCGACCATCGGCTGAATATGAGGCTCCCGATCAGTGCCACGACAATCAGGGCAATTACCACCTGCTCCATCTATTTTCTGCTTCCATCTTGGTTGACCGCCAGAATACGCCTTCTTTAGGTGACAGAAAAAGTCCCAAATCTGGTTATCCTCCCGCTTCATCGATAGAATTCATGCTTTGGTTCTGCCACTAGACTGTCATGCTGCGCAATAATCTGCCACTAGACTGTCATGCTGCGCAATAAACAGTGCAGCGTTATCACATAACAAGGAGACCACGATGCTTGCCTACACCACTCTTGGCGTCACTGACTTTGAGCGAGCCAACGCCTTCTATTCGTCGCTATTGGGCGTCATCGCTGCGGGCCACGTTATGGGCAATGAGCGTATCGCGCTCTATGGAACGGATGTGCAAAACCCGATGCTCGCTATTTGTATTCCTTATGATAAAAAACCGCCCAGTGCCGGTAACGGCACGATGGTGGCGATCCGCGCAGGCAGTCGAGGCGCCTGTGATGAGCTGTACGCCAAAGCGATCGCATTAGGAGCAACCTGTGATGGCCCGCCGGGAGAGCGCATGCCTGACTTCTTTTATGGC
>JABJAS010000244.1 GCA_018666055.1 Halieaceae bacterium
CTATTGATACCACTGCTCATTACCCCGCTGCTTCACCGCGAGCATCTCAAAAAGTCAGTTCACTCTAGCATCGTGTCGCAGCAATCAGTACCTCGCAACAAGCATTCGCATGAACTAGGCGAATAAACCCGGCCTATCTCATCAGGGCGCCGGCGGTAGACCCGTGAACGGCACACCCCAAAAGCGCAGCCGATCACGCCTGACTCGCGCAAAACACGCCATTAAAAGATGCCATTCCATTATGCGATAGTGCGCGCTAAGGACTAGATTGATAGTGCGGATCGTTGCATGATCGTGATGCTAAAGGGACATCATCGTGGTCGGATGCAATACTAACCACCACCGCGTCACAAAGAGATATCCGGTATGAGTGAACGATTAATCGCACTCGCCTCAGGGGTCCACGAGGGCAACCCCCCCATTGCCTCGGCCCCCGACATGGTGCATATCGCAGCCGATGCGGGCTATAACGCTGTCGGTCTATGGGTAGCACCAGGAGAAAATTGGCACGCCAACACCAGCGCCGATGTCGCAGCCGCGTTAAATCAGACCGGGATAGTAGCCCTCGATATTGAGGTGATTTGGTTGCAAGCCGATGCCGACCCCGACCCGCTTCATCACGAAATCATTGAGATTGGCGGCGAGATTGGCGCCAAAAATTGTCTCATCGTCAGCTCAGAGCCCGACAGAGAACGCACCAAATGGCTTTATGCAGACCTTTGTGAACGCGCGAGCGCCGCAGGCATGCGCGCCTGCCTCGAATACATGGGCATTACCGAGATCAAAACACTGGACGACGCGCTCGATGTAGTGACCTCCGTCGGTCATCCTGCAGGGGGTATTTTAGTGGATCCTTTTCACCATGAACGTGTCGGTCATGCGCCCGAAAAAATCAGCGAGATCCCACTCGAATGGCTCAGCTATGCGCAACTTTGTGATATGCCTCACGGCGGAATAATCTCTGACCCAGAGGCTTACTTCACCGATGCGATCGACGGACGACTCGCCCCAGGTGAAGGCGCTATTCCGGTCGCCGAAATGGCGCGCGCATTGCCTCACGATTTACCAATTAGCCTTGAGATTCGGTCACTTTTTTATCGCGAGCGTTACCCCGATCCACGGGAAAGAGCGCAAGCAATTCTCAGTCAAACCCACGCATTTTTTGCGCAACATGGGTTATGACCCCCTTTAACGCGGCCGGTGTTGGCGCATCAGATTACGTCTAGACGGAGCACAACCGATGAACACCGCCGCTAACCAAACCGCATTACTCCGCGACGCTTTGAGTCAGGCTTTAGGCCCTAATGCCCTCATCAGCAAGGCCGATACCGCCTTATATGCAACCGACGTCTACTCTGGCGGCACAGCGCCTGGCCTTATCGTGCGACCGGCCACACAGGAGCAAGTCGCTGATGCCGTCCGGATTAGTACCCAAGCGGGCTGGGCCATCACACAGCGCGGGGGCGGTATGTCCTACACCGGGGGTTACCTACCCGAGCGATCAGAGACCGTGATGCTAGACCTCAGCGCACTGAATCGCATCGTATCCATCAATGAGGATGACCTCGTCATTACCGTTGAAGCGGGCGTCACCTGGCAGCAAATTTGGGAAGCACTGACCCCTCGCGGCCTCCGTCTACCCTTTTTTGGCACCTTTTCTGGCAGCCGCGCCACCGTCGGTGGGGGGCTGTCAAATGGCGCACTCTTTATGGGAACTGCACGCTACGGCAGTGCGGCTGACATCGTCGTGGGCATAGACCTTGTCGATGGCAGAGGGCGTTACATTCGAACCGGACAAGCCGCTTTCGACAATGGACGCCCGGGGTTTCGTCAATACGGTCCCGACCTCACCGGGCTATTCGTTCACGACGCGGGAGCCTTGGGTGTCAAAACCCAAGCATCGCTCAAAATGATGCCGATGCCTGAAGCAGCAGAATACGGCTCGCTCGCCTTCGCCACACAGCAAGAGGCCATCGAGGCGCTCTCGGCCATCGGTCGCAGCGGCTACTGTGAAGAAGTGTATTGTTTTGATCCTGCTACCACCCAGCGCTCACTCGACTCAGCAACGCTCATGAAAGACATTGGCCGACTCAGCAACGTCGTTCGTTCACAACCCACCCTTTTGAAGGGGCTCAAGGAAGGGGTAAAAATGGCCGTTTCCGGACGACGCTTCGTAAAGGGCAATGTTCACACCTTGCATTTTGTCTGCGCCGGGCGCTCTGCATCCGGTGTGCACGACAACTTTATTGAGGCAACACGTTTGGCGACACAAGCCGGTGGTGTCGTCATTAGCAACACCATCCCCAAAGCGGCTCGAGCCAATCCGTTTGAACCACTCAATGGGATTTTGGGTGCTGATGGGGAGCGCTGGGCTGCGTTAAACGCAAAAGTACCCCATTCGGACGCAGCGGCACTCATCGCGGCCACTGAGGCGGCGATTGATCCGTATCGAGAACGCATGACTCAGCACGGTGTCACCATGAGCTTTTTATATATCGCTATTGCCCAACATATTTTCAGCTACGAACCGGTGCTGCGATGGTTCGACGAGTGGTTACCGATTCATAAAAAGGTGCCAGAGCCCGCCCATCTCGCCACACTCAAAGAGCCTGCAGCAAATCCTGAAGCGCGCGCACTGGTCGATGATATTCGCAGTCGGATTGTCGACGTGTTTGCGGAGCATGGTGCGGCCAGCAATCAAATCGGTAAGACCTACCCAATGTTATCGAGTCTCAACCCTGACAGCCGAAGTGTGTTGATTGCACTGAAGCGCGAACTGGATCCAGAGGGACTGATGAATCCCGGGGCACTGGGGGATTTTAATCTGTCCGCACTCGGATGAGGATGCAAAGCGGCCAAGCACAAGACCCTGATCCGCTAAGCACTAACCAGACCAATCATCGATAAAAGCGCTAGGCGTCAGTCTCCACCGGCGTGGACTTCAAGAGAAACCAACTCGTATTCCGTCATCATGTATCCCGACACTTGCGCTTTCAATAAAATGAATTCGTCGTCTGCGCTGACCCAAACCTCATAAGGTGGGTGCTCATTCGTGTCATTGGACCCGAGCGCAGTGCTGTCTCGATGACCGTAGCAAAAATGCCAGGCATCAAAAGTACCCGCACCCACCGTGATCGTTTCTTCACCCACGTATTCGATCCGCATGCCAGCATCATGCCAAACCAACGACGGTCCTGTGGCACCACGATGATCGAGTGAAGTCATCAGAAAACGGTCAAATAAGTGTATCGGTGATGCTTGATGACGATTTATTACGGCGAGATGCCAGGCATCGCCCTGAATGGGATGGGTGCCGAATATGAGCGGCCGTTGATCGTAGGCTTCGTGCTCAGAGAATCGACCTCGCATAGCTGTCCAGCCCTCGCAATCAGCGCCATGATCGCCGAACCAGAACCAGCTACTCCCGGTATTAACATCACCGACTGACAACCTAACAAAGGCATCGGTTGTATCCCAACTTGTATTTTTAGTGAGAGTCACATCTCTCAGCACATTGGGCTCGTCATCGATTTCACAGTGGGCGCGCAATGTACGTCGACCATCAGCGTGCACCGTAATGGCAAAATGCTCTCTCCCCCTTTCCACGCCCTCGCGCCCTGGTTTTCGACTGGTGTAGTGGATGTGACCTCGGATTGTTTTATGGGGACGCATGGCTGACCTCATCTTCATCTGAAACGCTTTACCATGGTGCCACAAAGCGCCTATGGTGGTGCGAGTTCCCGCTATCCTAGGGCGTCAGACACTATGACCCATCAAACTCCGCAACATAGGGACAACATGACGCCAACGCAGGCCAATCCGGTTATCTACCCAGGCTGGTGGATTGTCTTGGCGGCTGGGTCGGGGCAGATGTTACAGGGCGGTTTTATATTCTGGAGTATGGGACTCTACACCGCTGCCTTTGAGGATGTCTTTGGCGCACCTCGTGCGCAAATCAATCTCATTGAAACCTGTCTCACGGTCTCCACTAATTTACTCTCTCCCATCGCCGGCATTCTCATCGATCGCTGGTCGGTCCGACACCTGATGATGATAGGACTGACCGCAATGGGCCTCGGCCTGATCGTCCTTAGTCAAGCAGGGACCCTGCTTCATGTTTGGGCAGTCTGGGCAAGCCTCATTCCTTTGGGGGTGCTCTTAATTGGCGCCATCCCCGGCGCAGCAGTAATCAGTCGCTGGTTCATTCGCCGGCGAGGCTTAGCCCTTGGACTCGCCGCGACCGGTAGCTCCATCGGCGGCTTTCTCATGCCGCCGCTAATGACCTGGATGTTTCTTGAATGGGACTGGCGCACCGCATTGATCGTGGCTGGCTGTGTCTGCTTCGCCTTTATGCCCGTCTTCTATTTTTTATTGCGCAATCACCCTCATGATCTTGGCCTGTCGGGCGAGCCTAACAGTGAAGCGATGCTAGCAGGTGCGACTCACGCAGACACCACGCAGTGGCAAATCCCGGAACTGTTAAAGAGCAGGCCATTTTGGCTTCAGATGATTGCCTCTGGATCATTGCTGGCGGTCACGCTAGGGATGCTGGCGAATTTGAGTCTGCATGCCAAAGACCTCGGTGTGACCGGGCAGGCAACCGCAGTGCTCTATACCATTATTGCCGCCTGCTCCTTTTGCGGGAAGGCGCTGGCCGGTTACCTAATGGATCGACTGGGCATTCAGCGTTGTGGCTATCTGATCTGCGCTTTTCTCAGTAGCGGTTTGCTCATTTTGTTTTTATGGCAAAGCTACCCCGGTCTCGTCGCCGGTGCTGTTGTTCTCGGTATTGGTTACGGGGGTGTGGTGCCGCTATGGACCAGCATGCCCGCCCGGACCTTCGGTGCAGGGAGCGTAGGTCGCGCGCTCGGGGTAATGAATCCACTCCACATTCCCATCACGGCCACCAGTGCCCCCCTGGCGGGTTACATTAGTGATACGACCGGCAGCTATGATGGCGTATTCTGGATGTATGGCGGTTGTTGTGCGCTCGCGGCAATTGCCCTTACCTTGATGGGATCAGTCATCTCATCCTCTGCTCGATAAAGGCGTTTGATATGAAAACATCAGCCATCGCCAGCACGCTTGATCAGCATCACGATCTGAGTGCTTGCCACCCCAGTCATCAGGTCTTGTTTGAA
>JABJAS010000245.1 GCA_018666055.1 Halieaceae bacterium
ACTGATCGGCACCACGAACGGTCGACTCTCCGAAACCCACAATCTCCACATCATCGTCGAAGCAGTCGCGATAGGCGGCCATATCGTTATCGTCGACGGCGGCGGCATAAGCCAGCATCAGGTCCTGAATGCGGTGACGGTCATCGGTTGCGGTCATAGTCGATTTCTCCCTCAGGGTTACAGCTTGCCCGCAATATAGTCATCAATGCGTTCGTGGTAGCGGCTAATACGCTTTTCTTGGCCTGATAAGTAGGCGCCTGTGAATCCTCGTGAGCGCACCCCGCGCTGTTGGGTCACTAGCACGGCCACATCATCCTCAATGGCAGGGCCGATAGACTCTTCCTCTAGGTTGAGCCACCGAACCGGCGCATCGCCCTGACCGTCGCCTATGAGTGAATCCGTGGCGCTCATGCCGTCGTCCATTTCGGCTTGAATGCTGGCTGGGCTGGCATACCACCAGTTATCAAACAAACACTGTTCTGGGTCGCTTGGATGCGGTCGGGCCCTTAAAAAGTGAAAGCCGTCGGCCCAGAGCGATACCGCAAAATTTGGAAAAATTGTGTAATGAAAGGCATCGGTTAGCTGCTCATCTGGCACTGCACTGTAATGGGTGTAGCCTTTTTCAGGGCCTAGTGATCGTTTTGCTTCCTGCAAAGCCTCGCGTGTGTCATCGGGCCTGCCTGTGAACTTATCGGGGTCGAGGGACCAATAGGCGAGCAGTGACGCAAGGGGCTCTGCTATTTTTCCCTCGGCGTCCGTGACGCCAGCCCCGTACCCTCCTTTCATCACCATGCGTGCATGTCCCTCGTCGGCGAGGTCGAAACGCGTTTCTTTGAAGTAGGTATTGATACCGCCGGCAATGGCAGTGCGGTCGGTTGACGGGGTTGCACCCATGTGGACGGTGGGCACGTGATAGGACTCATTAAAATTATCCAGTACGGCCTTCCAGTTACAGGGCAGCCATGTCGTATTGGCCATCGTGCGCTGCCAGTTGCCGACCTCTCGGGCGTTCCACTCATCCCAAATGGGCCCAAGGAAGTTCCGGAGGGGTTGGCAGTCAGGATCCATATTGACCCAGATAAAACCCGCGAAGGTTTCGCAGCGAAGTTCTGCTAAGCGTAGTTTTCCACAGGGGTTCCCCTCAGGAAAGTCTTCTCGGTCCGGAACGAACTGCAGCTCACCATCGGGTAAAAAGGCCCAGCTGTGGTAGCGGCAAACGAAACGACGCGGGTTGCTGCCCTTGGGCTCATCGACCAGCGGATTACCGCGGTGCTGACAAACGTTATAAAACGCCTTAATGGTGTTGTCTTGCTGACGCACCATTAAAATTTCTTCTCGCCCCACAGGCTCCATTTGCCAATCACCGGCTTGAGGGATCTCAGCCTCGCGACCCAACAGCAACCAGACGCGCGTCCACATGCCCTCCCACTCTTGCTCCATAAAGTCGCGGGAGGTGTAGCGTGATCCGACGATACGATCGCCCCTAACGGCTTGTTCCGGCCATTTATCGAGTGTGGGTGCTGGCACTTTCATCGTGGTGGACTCCCTCGAGGGTCTGTTACCGACAGGTGGTGACGCCATTTTACCTCTCTGCAGACGAAAAAAAATATGGGAGTGTCGTGGATCTTTATAACGCTGAGTAATGGCTCGGTTTACTGGCGCCGAGGGCGCTCAGGGGTATAGTGGAGATTCTTAAGAGCGAGAATGGCCGTGGAGTGCGTGATGAAAAATATGGTGGTTGGTTTCTTGTTGATGTGGAGCACACAGGCATTGGCACAAACGGATCTTGAAGTAATTGAGCAGGCCTATGCTACGTTTGGTGCCGGCGATGCCCAGGGGTGGGCGGCGTTACATACCGACGACTTTGTGTGGACCATCTTTGGTGATTTGCCCCAGTCGGGTCGTCGCGTAGGGACACAAAGTGTTATTGACGAAGTGCTGGGCGTTTTTCCGGCGCATTGGCCAGCGCTCACTTTTGAAACCATCGAAACCTTTAGCGCAGATGATGTCGTGTTTGTTCACACCCAAATGAGGGCAGCCGGCATGAATACCGAAAGCCTGCATATGTTTAAGATGCGTGACGGCAAAA
>JABJAS010000246.1 GCA_018666055.1 Halieaceae bacterium
CTGACCTGGTGCCAGGCGCGCGAAATCAAGCGCACACCACCAATGCCGACAAACAGTAGCAACCAATAGACGAGGAGTGCGGTGCCCGGCAGGTTCAGCGATGTGACCGTACTGGCCGCAGCCAGCGCAAGCGTTGAGAAGCTGACCGCTTTGGCAAGATCCCAAACAGCTTGCTGTCCCATGTATCGGATCACTGATCGATACAGGCCCTGCAATATGAAGATCAGCGAGGTTGCAATCAGTTGCACACCGGCAACCAGCAGCCATATTTCGTTTACGGGTCGCGCAGTCGCGTCAGTGCCAATCATGGCGGCCCCGTAAAAGGCGCCAACCACAATAATCAGGTCGAGTAAGAGCCACCCTGAAAAATGAAAAGGAGGTGGCGGGGATCGACGGGCCAGCAGCCATACCACGGCAGAGATAGAGTTGAATCCAATCGCTCGAAAACGCGATATTATTTTTTTAACTATATCCACTCTTACCACCCAGCCAAGCCCCAGGGGGCTGACGCTGTTTATTTCGAGAGGGCGTAGTTTAAGCTCTGGTTCGCGCGTACACCACCACCGAAACCGCAGGAATGGTCGACAAAAGTACCAGAAGTGGCAACGGTAGTTGGTTATGAACAATCAATATCGCCAGCGGATACTGCCAGACCACTTGCATCGCCAGCAATCCCAAGGTGACTGGTAAGGGGCTGCCCACCCTCAGGATAAGTCGCTGATACGCATGATCACGGTGGGCTACCTGTGGCGCTTTTCCCAATACGAGACGAATTAACAGCGTAATACCCGTATCAAGAAAGAAAGGCATCATCAGCACGACCCATGCCCAACCTAACAGCATCGACTGATCAAAAGCCAATAGCCCCAATACCGCAAGGAAAAACCCTAATGGTATGGCACCTGCATCACCCATGAAGAGCTGAGCGGGAGGCCAGTTCAGCCACAGTAAAGGCAGACAACACACCGCCACCCAAGCGCACCACTCGACCCAGGCGGGGTCATCAGAGAGACCAAAATGGGCCATCAAACCCAACCCCACCGAGACACACAACAGCTGTGCAGTCGCTAATCCATCAGCGCCATCCATAAAATTGAAGAGATTGATGCACCAAGCAACACACCCCCCCATCACAATCAGAACAAAACCCGACAAAGAAGATTCTGGGAATATCAACCAAGGTGTCAGTAAACCCACAGCCAAATAGCAGAGCAGTCGTAAACTGCTGGCTAACCCCCAGCGATCATCGATCAGCCCAATCACAGTCAGCAGCATGAGGAACACCGCTACGATCCGTGCGCCGTAAGCTGGGGGCCCCAATGCCATCAGTGCAGCCAACAAACTGACTGGCACGACCCCAGATCCGACCACGGTGGGCTTGGCATGGAGGCCTCGATCCGTCGGATGATCCACCAGCCCCCAAAAAGGCGCTATTTTCAGATAGAGCAACAACCCTAATGTGGACGTAACCAGCACGCACAAAAGGAGCATCACAACGATGACTCAGCGAGAAATAGGGACTCCAGCGTCCATTTTGGCTGCCAACCCGAAATGGATGGTTGAGCACCCATCCAATAGTGTTCAGTGAGTGTGCGCCAGGTCGCGCCGGATTCCGATGCGCCACGCCAATCCAAAGCAAGCCCCCCCCAGCGACATAACCACTCGGGCGTCATTCCCCAACAGCTGCCATGAGACAGCGCTGCAGAGATGCGCGCCGCATCGTATTCCTGTCCGTCGGTGACCGCCAACACGGTTGATGGCGTCGTGCCCCGCACAGACCGCAGCGCGCGATCCACAATCAGTTCAACCAAGTCAGGCCGGCTAATCAAGCATCGATTTCCAACCGCAGGGAGCGAAGCCGGCCACCAGCGCATCAGCTGGGAGAGTCTCGCAAGATTTGCCGTGAGCTCTTTATCGTAGATCAGTGCTGGCCGGACGATGGTTAGTGCTTGTTCGTGACGCTGGCAGACCGCTTTCAGCGCGATCTCCGACTGCCATTTCGATGCGGCGTACCCGTCATTAGGCTCGGGATAGAGCGAAGCTTCACTGTCTGCGAGATGCGCCGCTGCCGGCACCATATTGAGCGAGCTGATGAATAGGAAATGAGGGACGCCCATACGGCCGGCAGCGTCAGCCAACTGACTCGTTGCTTGGACATTGGCTCGTTCATAATCTGCCCGAGCTGCCAAACGGTGAGCCAAGCCACCGCAGTGAACCACGCAAGAGACGTCGCGAAAAAGCGTTTCAGAGGGCATGCTCGGACTGTCCAGATCGTAAAAGCCCCAGTCATGCTCCCAGCCCTCGGGCGCCCGCCGACCTGCGACGCGCGCTTTCAGGCCACGAGTGCGGAGTACAGCGCACAGTGCTCGTCCGAGATAACCCGTTGCTCCGGTCAAGAGGAGCACAGTGCGCGCTCCCTCATGGCATCACTGTAGGCGGATGGCATCACGATTTTTATCAATCGTGGCCTGACCAATGCCTTGAACCGAAGCCAATTCTTCAATCTGTTCAAATGGCCCATACGCCTCTCGATATTCAATAATGCGAGTGGCCTTAGCGAGCCCCACGCCTTCTAGCGCTTCTGCCAACGATTCGGCAGTCGCAAGATTAATATTGACGGGCGTTTCTGCAAACGACGTCATGGGCAGCGCGCCAAAGCACATCACCATAAGCCCCATCACACAAGCTCGAAGGGTACGAGGGAAAGCGTCATTTCGCCGAGACCCAAACGGCGCTGGCAACGACCGAACTTGCGCTAGTGATAAAAATTGCGTCTTCATAATAAATGCTCCATCAATGTGATCATGATTGCATCCCCGAAGTGGGATACCGAGCAACTATGAAGTTTGCGGTGATACCGAGACAGATCACCGAGCGCAACCATTCTTTAACGACTGGCATTGATGTTTAATGATTCAACAATTTGCGTTGCCGTGGCGGCGGGATTGTGCGCTTGGGTAATCGATCGCCCCACCACCAGATGGGTTGCCCCCGCCTCCATTGCGCCACTGGGGGTGACCACGCGTCGCTGGTCTCCTGCCTCGTCTCCCGCTTGTCGGATACCAGGCGTCACTAACAAAAAGCCAGGGCGGTGATGCTGTGACAAGAGCGCCGCTTCCGCCGCTGAGCACACTACACCATCTAGTCCCACTTTTTCAGCCAGCGCAGCCAGATCGCGGACACGATCAATCGGCTCTGCGTCCCACCCTAATTCAGTCAGATCATCGCGCTGCATGCTGGTCAGAACCGTTACGGCGACCAAGTGAGGACGCTGAGTAAAGCCCGACAGCGCGTCCCGCGCTGCCGACATCATGCGAGATCCACCAGAGGCGTGCACATTCACCATCCAAACACCCAACTCAGCTGCAGCCGCCACAGCACGGCCCACCGTATTCGGAATGTCGTGGAACTTAAGATCTAGGAAAATCTCAAATCCCAAATCCTGCAAAGCCTGAACAATACTCGGGCCAGCCACTGTAAACAGTTCTTTTCCCACTTTTAAACGCACCATCCTCGGGTCTAGCTGTCGCGCAAGGCGGAGTGCTTCTTCTGCGGATCCATAGTCGAGGGCAACGATTAGGGGGGTGTCGCATAAGGGCTTTTCACGATCAGACATGAGCATCCTGCGGCACGGTGCCTAAATAATGAATCGAATCCCAATTCCGGCATCCCGGGCAGCGCCAGTGACGGGATTGCCCTGTAAAGCCACAGTGATCGCAAGCGTATCCCTGTTCGTTTTGCGTCAACTGTTCGAGAATACGTCGCTCCGGTTGATCATTCTCCGCTGGCAAACCGCTCAGTAAGAGCGCAGTCGCGACCGCAACGGAAGGATTATCTGCCAAGGTCAGTCGCAAGAAGTCATCAGCTGCGGCTCGATCTTTTTCGGCTTCCAATTGTGCAGCAAGTGTCAGCGCCAACAAAGGCGCAGGCTGCTGCTCATAATAGCGGCGGAGAACCGCACTATAAGGACTGGCGCCCGCTTGGCCCGCGCAAATTCGCGACAGCAAGCTCAGCAGCTCGGGCGTGCAGGTCCGGCCGCTGGCCATAATCACTTCAAAATGCCCAAGTGCCTCCTCGGGTGACCCATCCAGCAGTGACACGGTGGCCAAGCCCATTCGCGCCCGCAAGTCATTGTCGTTATCACGCAGCGCATCGTGATAGTACTGCCGCGCCAACGATGAATCCTGCGCAGTGATGGCGGCCTCCGCCTGTTCACAAAGATAATGGCAACGCAATTGGTGGGCAGACTGCCCGTGCCCTGCCGCCAGAGGATCCTCTGACAGTGATAGCGCGATCAGGTTTTCTGCGGTAACCACTGCCTCAGACCATTCGCGCTGCGCCTCAAAAACCTCGAGCAAATGTCGCTGTGCCGTCGCATTAAGATCAGGTGACTCATCTGACAAATCCCGCAGAAGTTGTTCGGCTCTGTCGTAAAGCCCGGCAGCGATAAAGTCACGCGCCAATTCGAGATGCACTTGATGCAATTGCACCACCGTCAAATGAGAGCGCGCTAATAAATTTTGATGGATCCGAATGGCACGATCCACCTCACCGCGTTTTCTCAAAACGCTGCCCAATGCAATGTGGGTATCTAAAGTTTCCTCGTTCACTGACAACGCCTCAGTGAAGGCATCGATCGCGTCTTCCTCCTCCCCATCAAGCAAGAAGTTAAACCCGCGATAATACTGCGACGGTAACTGTGCTCGACCGGCATCATCCATTCTCAAACCGCCCCGAGCGAGTGTCCAACCCCCCGCGACAGCGAGCACTAATAACAGCAACAACAGTGCATTGTTAGCGATCATCAGCGTGACCCTTTTGCGTCTCTGATAGGAGCCGGTCGTAGCGTTTACGAAGACGACGGATAGTGGCCGCGCGACGAAGCGCAATCAGCGACCCAGCCCCCAAGCCAAGCAACACGCCCATTCCCAGCGCCAGCAATAACCAAATCGCAATAGATTGTTCAGGCAATTGAAACAGCAACAAATCCAAAGGAACCGCTTGCGTGTTCTGCAATGCGAAGAGGCCGCCAGCAATCAGGGCACAAAGCGCAAACAACACGGTCAAACATTGTCTTAACAACCGCATCGTCAGAAGCCAGACTTAACCGCCAGATTGACTCGGTCTCGCAGCTCTTTTCCCGGTTTGAAGTGAGGAACATGCTTAGCGCGCAGATCGACCGAGTCACCCGTCCTCGGGTTACGTCCCTGACGCGGCTCACGGTAATGAAGTGAAAAACTGCCGAACCCGCGGATTTCGATCCGTTCACCTGACGATAAGGTCTCAGCCATTTGATCTATCAGGAGCTTCACCGCCAGCTCCACATCTTTGGCACTTAACTGGCTCTGACCATCCGCCATCAACTCAATCAATTCACTCCGGGTCATCGTCTCGTCTCTCTGTCACCTAGCGCCATTCTGGCCGACCCCAAACTTATTGACAAGTCCTTCATTTTAATGCGGTTTTAGCGCTACCGTGACTCGCGTACCACCCACAAAAAAGGCCGGCATAAGCCGGCCTTCATTGGAGGGTTCAAGCGACCTTACTGATCGTCCATCTGCGCCTTAATCAAGTCCCCGATGGTACCAGGCGATGACGTTTCATCCTGCTCTTTCAAAGACGCTACCGCCTCTTTTTCGTCATCGATGTCCTTCGCCTTGATAGACAGACCCAAAGCCCGACTCTTGCGGTCAACGTTGATCACCTTCGCCTCGACCGAATCGCCAACATTCAGTTCAGAACGCGCATCATCGACACGGTCAAAGCTGATGTCTGCAGCCTTTAGATAACCATCCACTTCGTCAGAAAGCTTAATCACCGCCCCTTTAGCATCAACCTCAGTTACTTTTCCTGTCACCAAGCTACCGCGATCATTATCGCTCACGTACAAGGAGAACGCGTCCTCCTCCAACTGCTTGATACCCAAAGAAATGCGCTCTCGCTCAGGATCGATTGACAAGATCACGGTCTCGATCTCGTCACCTTTCTTGTAATTTCGGACCGCCTCTTCACCCGTCTCATTCCAGCTAATGTCGCTGAGATGCACCAGGCCATCAATACTGCCCTCCAGCCCGATAAAGATACCGAAGTCGGTAATGGACTTAATGCTGCCGGAGATCTTGTCGCCCTTAGCGTGATCGTCAGCAAACGCATCCCATGGATTGCGTGTGCACTGCTTTATACCCAGCGAAATGCGCCGTCGTTCCTCGTCGATATCGAGGACCATCACTTCGACCTCATCCCCTAATTGGACGATTTTCGATGGATGAACATTCTTGTTAGTCCAGTCCATCTCTGAGACGTGAACGAGTCCTTCAACACCTTCCTCGATCTCTGCGAAACAGCCATAATCAGTCAGGTTAGTCACTTTCGCTACGACGCGACTGCCCTCAGGGTAGCGACCGGTAATCTGCACCCAAGGATCTTCACCCAGTTGCTTCAGGCCTAGCGATACGCGGTTACGCTCGCGATCGAATTTGAGAATTTTAACGTCAAGCTCTTGTCCTACTTCCACAATCTCGCTCGGATGCTTGATGCGCTTCCACGCCATATCGGTGATGTGCAGCAATCCATCAACGCCGCCTAAGTCGACGAACGCACCA
>JABJAS010000247.1 GCA_018666055.1 Halieaceae bacterium
CTTTTGCCATGGCCAGTGTGATTGGCTTCCTCGCAAACGTGCCCCTGAACTACATGTTGATTTTTGGTGTCTGGGGCGCTCCCGAGTTGGGCGCAGAGGGCTGTGGCCTTGCGACAGCGGCTTCAATGTGGATTAGCACCATCATCATTACGCTTTATGTGCTGGCGGCAAAGCCGCTGAAACCCTTTTTGCCCGAACGCTGGCTGCAATGGCCCGATAGCGGCCGTATCAAAGAGATTTTAGTCGTCGGCTTACCCGTTGGGCTGACTTTCTTTTTAGAGACAGGGGTTTTTTCTGCAATTACCTTGTTCATTGCCCAACTGGGTGAAGCGGCGGTAGCCGCCCATCAGATCACCTTCAATCTTTGGGACGTATTTTATATTCCGATGGTCAGTATCGGTAGCGCCATGGCGACCCGGATGGGCCACGCCATTGGTGCGGGAAATACCGAGGACGTGCGGATGGCGCTGCGTGTTGGCGCCACTCTATCCGCTCTGGTGGGCCTCATTACCATGGCCTTATTGCTGCTGTTCCCGGATGAGATTATCGGTGCCTACACACAATCAACTGATGTAAAAGATCTCGCGCTGCGCTTACTCCGCCTGGCGGCGCTGTTTATCATGATCGACGTTATACAAATTGTCGGATCATTTGTCCTGCGGGCTTATAAAGAAACGCGGTTTCCGTTCATCGTTGTCACCCTTGCCTACTGGGGACTCGCCTTACCTCTGGGGTACCTTTTGGCCATTCATTGGGGTGACGGTAGCCCTGAAGGTACGTTGGATTTCTGGTACGCCACCATTGCGGGTATCTCGGTTGCAACAGCACTGATCGTCTGGCGCGTGAAAAAAATACTCAGCGCGCTAGAGTGACCCCAATAAGCCTTACATGAGGGGTTAATCGCCACCGCCACACAGTGGGCAGTCGGGTCGCGCCGTCAAAGTGATCGATGAATACTCATCCGCCCAGCCATCTGCGTAGTGCACAACGCCCCATGGCAGGGGCGCCCCCAATAAATATTTGAGCGCCGCCAAGCTCTGCTGCATGGCAATCATGCCCGCGACAGGCCCTAAAATACCGAGCGCTGTGCAACCACCCAGCGCCTCGTCGCCATCCGCAAACACCAGGCAGTGATAGCAGCCGCCTTGGCGAATGGGATCGAAGGCAATCCACTGGCCTGCTGTCTGCACCGCTGCCCCCATCAGCCACGGCAACTGTCTCTCGTAAGTTGATCGATCAATATCAAGGCGCGCTTGATTCGAATCGGAGGCATCGATCACCAGATCGACGCCATCGAGCAGACCTTGTGCGGCGTCAGCATCAAATCGCCCAACGCATCCTTCCAGCACAATGTCAGCATTGGCAGCGCGAAGGCGGCGCGTCAGTGCATCGACTTTAGCGATACCGACATCCGCTTCGGTATACACCACCTGACGCGGCAGATTGCTGAGCTCCACCTGATCCGGATCGACCACCCGAATATGGCCCACGCCCGCCCCCGCTAGATATTGCGTCACGGGACAACCCAAGCCTCCGGCACCCACCACCAGCACACAGCTGCGTTGCAATCGCATCTGCCCGTCTAAATCCACCTGTGGCAGGAGCAGTTGCCTTGCGTATCGCGTCAGCTGGTTGTCTGTCAGCGTCTCCATTGCCCCCCCGTTAATCGCTCGTGGCCCGACCAGTCTGGCCGAGTACTCACTGAGCAATACTGATGCTCCTGCAGTGCTGCACGGACCGCGGCGCCCTGATCAAAGCCGTGCTCCAGTAACAACCAGCCACCGTCAGTGAGGTGATCACGAGCATGCTGGATGAGATGTAACAGCGACTCTAATCCGCTGGCACCGCCAATCAGCGCAGTGACCGGCTCCGCGGGCAGATCGCCCTGCACCAAGTGAGGGTCATTGGCGGCAATGTAGGGTGGATTCGCAATAATCAGCGGCCAAGTGCGGCCACTCACTGCGCTGAACCAATCACTTAACAACCAGTCTACTTCCAACCCAAGTACCAACGCGTTCTCGCGGGCACAATCCAATGCATGAGGACTGCTATCGATACCCGAGAGGGCTGCCCCGGGGCGCGACGCTTTACACGACAACGCGATCGCCCCGCTTCCGGTCCCCATATCCAGCACGGTACTGGCTCCCGCATCGATCTGCTCGATCGCCCATTCCACGAGATGCTCTGTTTCCCGGCGAGGGATCAAGACGTGCTGATTCACCTGCAGACGAATCGTCCAAAAATCGCAGTAACCCAAGAGGTAGGCAAGCGGCTCCCCTTCTCGACGGGCGAGGGTTAACTCGTTAAATCGATCTATCGTCGCCTTTGCGACCCGGTCGTCGCCGTGGGCAAAGAGCCAGCCACGATCAACACCCAGCACAGCCGCCAGCAGTGTCTCGGCTTCACCACGATGAATGTGCGCCGAAGCCATCAGCTCCCGAACAGTCATTCATCCGCCAGCGCAGCAAGCAGATCTGCTTGATGTTCCTGCCGCAGCGGCACGATCAGGGCATCCAGCGCACCGCCCACTACATCATCAAGCCGATACAGCGTTAGATTGATTCGATGATCGGTGATCCGGCCCTGAGGAAAATTATAGGTGCGAATCCGCTCAGAGCGATCACCCGAACCCACGAGAGAGCGCCGCTCTGATGCTTGGGTGGCTTTCTGACTTTCCTGCTGCGCGGACAGCAAACGGGCCTGCAATAACGACATCGCTCGCGCTCGATTTTTGTGTTGAGAGCGTTCATCCTGACACTCAACGACCACGCCAGTAGGAATATGTGTCAAGCGAACTGCCGAATCGGTGGTGTTGACGTGTTGTCCTCCCGCTCCCGACGAACGAAACGTGTCGACCCGTAAATCTTCTTTGCGAATCTCAACGCTGTCAATTTCTGCCAGCTCGGGTAATACCGCAACAGTGCACGCTGAGGTATGAATGCGGCCTTGGGACTCGGTTTCAGGAACGCGTTGTACTCGATGAACGCCCGACTCAAATTTCAGATTGGCATAAACGTCGGTACCCACCACGCGCATGATAATTTCTTTGTAGCCGCCATGTTCTCCAGATCGTTCGGACAGCACTTTTATCGACCAGCCTTTACCCTCTGCATAGCGGTGATACATGCGAAATAAGTCCCCGGAAAAAATCGCGGCTTCATCTCCGCCCGTGCCCGCACGAATTTCCAAGAAAATATTGCTGGCATCACTGGGATCCTTGGGCAACAACAGTATCTGCAAATCGGCCTCAACTGCCTCAAGTGCCTGCTCTGCCTCAGCGATCTCTTCCGTCGCAAGCGCTCTGATGTCCTCATCGGGATCATCGAGCATTTGGCGGGTATCGCGCACAACTCCCTGGAGTTGAGTAAGCTGCTGATACTGCGCCACAACCACATCAAGATGTGAGAACTCCCGAGAGAGATCACGGAATTGATCTTGATTACCAATGACTTCGGCATCCCCTAATAGGGCCGCCACTTCCTGATGGCGATCCGCCAACGTCGTCAACTTGTTCAGTAGAGAGGCTTTCACAGTCGCGCTATCACCGCAGACTCACTGCAGAGTTGTCTGTTCGTCGCGCTCATCATCGGCGTCGGCAAGACCCAGTACGGCGGCCATTTTGCTGACATCATCCGTCCCCCCCTCTTTAGCCAACTGCCTGAGTCCAGCCGTGGGGGCATGGATCAACTTGTTCGTGAGGCCTCGCGCAAGTCTACTGAGCACTTCCGCTGGGTCACCGCCTTTTTCCAGCATTTTGAACGCTTTATCGAGCTCTACCTGCTGTATCGCCAGCGCCGTATCACGGTAGGTTTTGACGACATCTGCTGATTGCCGCTCCAGGAGACCTTCCTGCAGCATCTCCATACCCGAGGCCACGATTTCATCGGCTTTACTCGCCTCAGAAGCACGTAGGCGCAAATTCTCTTCAATCACCTCCCGCATGTCGTCTACGGTATAAAGGTAAATGTCGGACACCTCAGTCACCTGTGGCTCGATATCTCGCGGAACGGCCAAATCAATCATCAACATTGGACGCCACTTCCGCGCTTTAATGGCATCTTCTACAGCCCCCTTACCCAAAATAGGCAATTGGCTCCCGGTCGAGCTGATAACGATATCGGCATCCGATAAACGCTCAGTCACATCGGCCAACAATATGGCTTCGGCGTCGAACTGCGAAGCGAGTAGCTCTGCTCTTTCTAGCGTTCGGTTAGCGATAATTAGCTTTCCCAAGCCCGCGTCGCGGAGGTGCCGTGCAACCAGCTCAACGGTCTCGCCGGCGCCCAATAACAATGCTGTGCTTTGCTCCATGTCACGGAAAATCTGTCTCGCCAAGTCCACCGCTGCATAGGCGACCGAAACGGGATTTTCGCCAATGGCAGTATCGGTGCGCACTTTCTTTGCGATGCGGAACGCCTCAGGAAAAATCAGATTTAAGTGATAACCGACCGCACCGACTTCTTGCGCGACTGCAAAGGCAGACTTCATTTGGCCAAAAATTTGCGGTTCTCCCAGCACCATCGAGTTCAATCCTGCGGCTACCCTCACTAGGTGTGAGGCTGCGGCGACGCCATGATTGCGATAGACAGAGGGCAGAAGGTGATTCACGTTCAGTCCGTGATGCTGCGCGAGCCAATGTGATATTTGATCGGCCGCAGCAATCGCATCCGAATCCGCTGGCAGGACACCGTAGAGCTCGGTTCTGTTGCAGGTTGATAAAATCACTGCCTCCGTAAACTGGGTTTCCGAAATCAGCGCATTCAAAGAGTCGTGCACTTTTTCTGGCGCAAAAGCGATCTGCTCGCGCAGCTCCACAGATGCCGAGTCATGATTTACACCAACGACCACCAGATTATCCAACATCACGAGCTTAGAAGCCCTCCCCCACCGCAACAACTTGTTATCATAGCATCTCCTTCACACAAACTGGCTGTTAGGCGAGCGTCGTCAAACAGCGGTAGCTTAGGACATAACAGGCTTGCGACAACACTTCACTGCGCCCCTTTTACTCTCTATCGCACTGTCTGCTCTGGTGGGATGCGCCTCGCCCACCGGCAATGAAAAGTCTGCCTCGGCGCAGGCCGGCGAGCCCACTGACAACGCGGCCACGCGCACTTCGACGGCCCTTAAAGAAGCCCCAGAACAGCGTGAAATGCCTATCCCAGAATCCAGTGTGCTGCCCCTTTTAAAGGCCGAGTTTGCGCTGAGAGCCCGAGATTTTGAGTTAGGCTCATCATTGCTCACAGAGCAAGCCATGCTGCTCAACGATCCCGCTTTAACGCGCCGCGCGCTGCGCCTCGCGGAATTCATTAGCGATGAACAGCGCGCGGCCGCGCTGTCACTAAGGCTCGCAGAGCTCGACCCAAATGATGGCGCGGCAGCAGCAGCAGCCTCCGGATGGCTCGCGCGATCGGGCCAACCACTCAGAGCTTTGGAGTACGCGGAATATGCGCTAGCGCTGGGCGTGTCGGTCAACGTTGCAGGCAACCTGGGGTCCTTCTCCCAGTTCGACGACAACACACAACGAGCGGTAGCAGCGGCCATTGAGTCACTGTCATCGCGCTGGCCTAACGACGACGAGATCGCCATTGCAGCGACCCTGCTGGCTCGTCTCAAACAGGATTGGCAGCTGGCGGAGTCGTTGATTTTACCCGTACTGCAACGATCACCCGGTGACGTACGGTCCATTATGTTATGGACACAGTTGCAAATTGACCAATCGGTTGAGGACCCACTTGAGCGGCTGGTCGAGGCGGTCACAGAGTACCCGGAGAATACGGAGTTGCGCTTGCAGTACGCTCGTTTACTAGGAGCAGAGGGCGATTACAGCGGCGCTCAGGCGCAGTTTGCCATCCTCCTCGCGCTGGACCCCGATAATCCCGACATGCTCTCGACCGCCGCATTATTGGACTTTGAACTCGAGCGCTACGATGCGGCGCTGGCCAAATTCTTGCACCTCATCGCACTCGAGGCTCGCCTCGACGAGGCGTTTTATTATGTGGGTCGGATTCGAGCAGCTGAGGATCGTTATCCCGAAGCAGTCGAAGCGTTCGCGTCTGTCAGGCCGTCGAGAGAATTCAGGGATGCCAAGGTCCGTGCCGCGCAAATCCTCATCGACACCGCATTTGCCAGCGATATTCGACACTTTTTTCAGGCTCAGCGGCGCACTTACCCGAGCGCCGCTGAACAACTCTTTCTGTTAGAGGCGGAGTCACTACGTGACTGGGAAGGAGAGTCACTGGCGGCCTATGATCGTGGTCTGAGCGCCTTCCCTCAATCATTTTCATTGCTGTACGGGCGCGCCATGATCCACGAATCAGAGGACTCGCTGCAGGCAATGGAACACGATCTGCGCAGCATACTTGCTCAGGATCCAAACCATGCCGCGACGTTGAATGCATTGGGATATTCGCTGACCAACCGCACACAACGCTATGAAGAGGCGGCAGTGTTAATTGAGCGTGCTCTGGCGCTATCGCCTGGCGATCCGGCCATCATGGATAGTTTAGGCTGGGTTTATTACAAGCTGGGGCAGTACGTCCAATCCGAGTCGTTACTGCGAGAGGCACACGCTGCCTTCCCTGACCCAGAGGTGGCGGCTCATCTCGGTGAAGTGCTGTGGGCGCAAGGGCGTGAAGTTGAAGCCAAAGATGTTTGGCAAGATGGCCTGAACCGAGTGAACGACCACCCCATCATTCTCGAGGCCATTGATCGATTGGGTGCCGCTTTACCGTGATCAATGCCCCACATCGGGCCTCACCATCGGACCAGTGGCGATCCGTGGCCGTCATGCTGTCTATTTTGCTGATGTTGGCAGGGTGCGCCGTCGCTCCCTCTGAGGAAACAACAACAGCTACTACCGTGTTGCCCAGAGCACCGGTAGACCTGGCGCCCTGGTCTGCCAAAGGGAAACTCTCGATCCAAAGCCCGCAGGGCAGCGAGACTGCGAGATTTTACTGGCAGCGACCCGATGCAGACCATGACACCATTGTCCTCTCTGGACCGATGTCACTGAATCAACAGACGATCCAGCGCAGGGGTGAGGACACCCTCTGGATGGATGGGGACACCGAGAGGCCCATCAGCGAACTGGCAGACTCAATGCTTGTTATATCTGATACGGCGATTCCCCCTGCAGCGCTGGGTACTTGGCTCTTGGGAGCGCCCTCCCCCTTTCCCGAATGGACTGTAAAAGTCACACAGTGGCAAGTTGCGGGTGAATGGGAAGCACCTTCGCGGGTTATAATCCGCCACGTCGACATGGAGATCAGGGTGATTATCACAAAATGGGACTTCAGCACCCTGCCGTGACACGGATTCACGTCTGCTCTCCTGCCAAGCTTAATTTGTTCCTGCATGTAACCGGGCAGCGCCCGGATGGCTATCACACACTTCAAACCGTCTTTCAGCTGCTCGATTGGGGGGACGACATGACGTTTGAGTTGCGCGAGCACCCGGGCATTACGTTGTCGGGCGACACCAATGATATCCGGCCTGAGGATAACCTCATCATGAAGGCGGCGTGTGCGTTGAATCAACCTGAACGCGGTGCCCACATACATATTACAAAACGTATCCCCCGAGGGGGCGGACTCGGTGGCGGAAGCTCCAATGCCGCGACGACGTTACGAGCGCTCAATACGCTGTGGTCATTAAACCTGAATCAGCGTGCGCTGCTGGCACTGGCCAAACCGCTCGGAGCGGATGTGCCGGTCTTTACCCTGGGGCAAAGCGCCTGGGCAGAGGGCATCGGCGAAGACTTATCGCCGCTTTCGCTACCGCCTCGCTGGTATGCTGTCATAATACCGGCCTGCGAGGTGCAAACCGCTGAAATCTTCGGCCATGCCGAATTGACACGCAACACGGCGCCGATTACAGTGGCGGCCTTTTTTTCAGGGGCTGGTTGTAACGACCTACAGCCTGTCGCCATGGCGCTGTACCCTGAAATTCGCAAGGCTTGGCAGTGGCTGGAGGCACGTTCTCCATCAGCAAGTATGACGGGAAGCGGCGCGTGCTTATTTGCCGCGTTTGATACAGAGGCCGAGGCGCGTAGCCTAGCCGCCAGCGCCCCCGAGGGGGTGATAGCGGTTGCAGTACGAGGTCTGGATCGACTCCCGGCAATGCAGAGAGTCGAGTGAATTTTTTTTGGGGCGTCGCCAAGTGGCAAGGCAGCGGGTTTTGATCCCGCCATTCGGAGGTTCGAATCCTCCCGCCCCAGCCATCCTTA
>JABJAS010000248.1 GCA_018666055.1 Halieaceae bacterium
CCCTGGCTGTACAGATTCATCGCCATCGTAAGAATGTCCATGTTGCCGGTGCGCTCACCATTGCCAAGCAAAGTGCCCTCTACCCGATCAGCACCGGCCATCAGGCCCAATTCAGAGGCTGCTACCGCGCACCCTCGATCGTTATGCGTATGTAACGACAAAATTAACGATTCACGGTGACGCACATGGTCACTGAACCACTCTATTTGATCGGCATAGATATTGGGTGTGCTCATCTCGACGGTTGCGGGTAGATTGATGATCACCGGGTTTTCAGGCGTAGGAGACAGTACCGCGTTCACCGCGTCACACACCGTCACGGCAAAATCCAACTCGGTCCCAGTAAAGCTTTCCGGACTGTATTCAAAGACCCATTCGGTCTCGGGTTGAGCTTCAGCAGCGGCCTTCACCAACTGTGCGCCAGTCACAGCAATCTCAGTAATACCGGCTCGATCGAGGCCGAATACGTATTCACGTTGTACCGTGGAGGTGCTGTTGTAAAAGTGGACAACCGCCCGGCGCGCGCCTGCTAACGCCGCAAAGGTCTTGGTAATCAAGTCGGGGCGGGCTTGGGTCAGCACCTGCACTGTAACGTCCCCTGGAATCCGGTCCTCCTCGATCAATTTGCGCAAAAAGGCAAAGTCATGGCTAGACGCCGAGGGAAAGCCCACTTCGATCTCTTTAAAACCAATGGAGATCAACAGTTCCCACAAACGAAGTTTCTGTGCCGCGTTCATGGGCTCAACCAAAGCCTGGTTGCCATCACGCAGATCGACTGAACACCAAGAAGGCGCCTGCGTAATCCGTTGATCCGGCCAGCGGCGATCGGGCTTGGCAATCGGCTCAAAGGCGCGGTACTTACGGTGGTCAAAGCGCGGGATACTCACGATGGTCTTCCTATAGGGATCAGAGAATGCGGTAGTCTATCCAGATTGCGTGAGAGATAATCACTTTTATTCGCGTTAATGCCCATATCAGTAGTGATATTCGCCCTTTTTATTGATTATAATGATTTAAATCACTACTTATGGGCAATTTATGGGTGTAGATAATTTTGGGCTCGACCGCGTTGATCGTAAGATTCTACACGTCCTGCAACGTGACGCTGGGCTAAGCAATCTCGAGCTTGCCGAGCGTGTTGGCCTATCGCCCACGCCCTGCGCTCGACGGGTGAAACGCCTTTGGACAGAGGGCGTTATGACTCACCAAGTCGCGATGGTGGACCCCAAAAAACTGGGTCTCCATCTCACTGCGCACGTGAGCGTCACCATGGACCGACATACGCCGGATCGCTTCGAGGTTTTTGAAAAGACGATCGCAGATGTACCCGAAGTGGTCGACTGCTGCGTCGTAACAGGCCAGAGCGCTGATTACCTACTGAAAGCGCTGGTCAGAGATATGGCCCACTATGAACAGTTTTTGCTCGGCACGTTAACGCGTATCGCTGGGGTCAGTGCAGTGCACTCAAGCTTCGAATTACGGCGCGTGCTGTCCCGCACTGCGGTGAGTGTTTGACACGCTGATTACCGAGCGGCTAACTCTTTTTCAACCAGATATTGTGCAATTTCCAACATATTGGTTTGGCTGCCGGCAGACCGTGTCTCAATCAGGTATTTCCCCGCCACCATTAAAGAAGGCGTTCCCGATATTTTTGCGGATTTTGCGCGCGCGTCGGCTTGTCGAACTTGGGAATCCACACCAAATGAATCAAACGCCTTATCGAATTGAGCAGGTTCAATACCACTGTCCTCGAACAAATCGCGCAGCGCGAGTCGGGAGGTAAGACGCTCACGCTTCACATGCATGGCATCAAAGATAATTGGGTGCACGGTTTCCTTCACACCCAGCACCTCGGCTATGTAATACGCCTTGGCATGCATTTTCATGCCGTCATTCCAGACCGCTGGTGAGGGTTGCACCACTGCACCCTCCGGTAGTTGCTTACCCCACGCCGTGAGCATGGGCTCAAAGGTGTAGCAGTGCCCACAGCCGTACCAAAAGAACTCAGTCACCACCACGTCTTGTGAACGACCGGTGGCAACGGGGGGTGTGAGCGTCTGGTAATGCTGGCCCTCGACCCAGCGCTCTTCCGCTAACCCTCTGCCACTCAACGTGATCAGAGCAATAAACACAGCGCAAGCCAGCCAAAAAACGGGTCGAGTGGTGATGTTGATCATAGAGATCCCTCCCTGGAACCGGTGCCTAATGTCACCCGTCGATACTATCTCTTAGCCGTGAATCAGCTATGGGTTAGGTTGCAATCCAGCAATGTAGCTCGCAACCGCTTCGATTTCCATATCGCTCATCCGAAACGCAGTGGTCCGCATGATCTTTGCGTCGCCACCATTGGTGCGCCCGGCTGGGTCTTCATAACCCTTTCTAAACATCTTAAGCTGCGACGCAATGTACTCCGCATGCTGCCCGCCTAAGGAGGGGTAACCGGCTAAGCTGTTGCCGTTGCCAGTGGGGCTATGACAACCCGAACAGGCGGGCACCTGCCTGTCGGCAATACCGGCTAAATACACTTTTTTACCCAACGCCACTTTGTCGGGATCACTCATACCGCCCGATCGCGGTTGTGCGTCGTAAAAAGCAGCGATATCCGACAAGTCCTCATCGGACATGTTGTCGACCTGCCCCGCCATCAGTGCGACCGGGCGACGACCATCGCGAATATCTTGCATCTGCTTAAGCAAGTATTTATGGCCAAGACCCGCTAACTTAGGGAACGCGGGTACGGCACTGTTGCCATCGACCCCGTGACACGCGACACACGTAGCGGCCTTAACCTGGCCCGCTTCGGCATCCCCACTACTAGCGTTTACCGCGGCACCACTGCTAAGCAATGCGATCAACAACATACCTTGGGTTTTGTGCGCCAAGCGCTGAAACATAGTCATTATCGTTCGCCAGTATTATTGTGCGGTGGACATGTAGGTGATGAGTGCCGCGTAGTCTTCGTCGCTACAGCTATTGCAGAGCCCGCCAGGCGGCATCGCACCCAAGCCATTACGAACTGACGCGACTAGCGCGTCCATCCCTTTTTCCATGCGCGGCGCCCAGGCGGCCGCATTGCCGGTGGCCGGCGCTCCTGCCACACCCACAGCATGACAAGCACCGCATGAGGCGGCGTATTGTGCTGGTGGGTCACCAGCGAACACCGTCGGCGCGACAATCAGCGCAGCGGCAGCGGCCAGGCGCAGTGTAGCGCGAGTAAATGCGATTGTTTTCATGATCAAACCCTCTGAAAGCTTTTTCTTTGTCGTGATTCAAATACGGTTGCGCACTGCCTGCGGGTCACTGTCCCTCATCTCGAACGGCCACCACGCTGCCCATCGCCATCATAAACTGACTTCATGCAGCAATTTACACTTTTAAGGTGCGCCACCATTAAGACAGCGTGGCATTATAGACGTTCCGTGTCGTGGCACAAATCGCAAAATGACCGAGTCAACACCGTCGCCCACCAAACTCAATTTTCGTGATGCGACCTTTCTCCAGAGTGCCAGCGCTATTGAAAATGCACCGGCAGATAGCGGCTGGGAGGTGGCTTTTGCAGGCCGATCTAACTCTGGAAAATCGAGTGCAATCAATACGTTAACAGAGCAGACAAAGCTGGCGCGCACCTCCCGAACGCCAGGACGCACGCAATTAATCAACTTTTTTTCACTGACCGATCACCAACGGATAGTCGATCTGCCCGGCTATGGCTTTGCTAAAGTGCCCCTCGCGGTTAAAAAGAAGTGGAACCAGCAGCTAGAACGTTACCTGCAACACCGACAAAGCCTTCGAGGACTGATCATGCTGATGGATGTTCGTCATCCACTGACCGAGCCAGACCAACAAATGCTGGGCTGGGCCATCTCCGCGACGATGCCGGTCCATATTTTGTTAACCAAAGCCGACAAACTCAAACGGGGGCCCGCTCAAAACACCCTACTGTCTGTTCAAAGTCGGCTCCGAGAGCACGAAGAGCTGGTCCAAGTACAGCTGTTTTCATCACTTAAGCGGCAGGGGGTAGACGTGCTCGGCAAGCAGATTAATCGATGGTTGACCGATGACTCTGTTTTAGCCGATGAGGTCAAATCACCATCCGAGGCGTCTTAGCACCAACGATTAATGAGCCTCATCCCAATTGTCGCCGGTACCAACCTCCACCACCAGCGGAACATCAAGCCAGCCGATATCTGACATCAGTGCGGCGACCTTCTCGCTCAGGCCAGCGACCGCATCGTCAGCCACTTCGAATACCAGTTCATCGTGGACTTGCATCATTAACCGCGCATCCACCCCCGAAGAATGAATCCACGCATCAACGGCCAGCATGGCCAATTTAATCAGATCCGCAGCAGTCCCTTGCATCGGTGCATTGATCGCGGTGCGCTCAGCTGCCTGTTGCCGCTGTCGATTACGCGCATTGATCTCAGGCAGGTATAAACGCCTTCCCTTGAGCGTTTCAACGTAACCCTTCTCATGTGCGAGGGCACGCGTTCGCGCCATATAGTCAGCGACACCAGGATAACGGGCAAAATACACATCGATATATTGCTGCGCCTCGTGTCGCCCGATACCCAGCTGCTTTGCGAGTCCAAAGGCAGACATTCCGTAAATCAAACCAAAATTAATCGCTTTGGCCTTGCGTCGTTGGTCTACCGATACTTGTTCAATATCAACGGCGAAGACTTCAGCTGCGGTAGCACTGTGAACATCGAGGCCCTCAGCAAACGCAGCCAGAAGACCAGGATCCTGAGAGAGGTGCGCCATGATACGCAGCTCAATTTGCGAGTAATCCGCCGCGACAATTTTACAGCCCGGGGCAGCAATAAACGCTTGTCTAATGCGCCTGCCTTCTTCTGTGCGAATCGGAATATTTTGCAGATTAGGATCTGAAGACGATAACCGACCAGTAGCGGTGACCGCCTGATGGTACGAGGTATGTACCCGCCCGGTTTTAGGGTCAATCATTCCGGGGAGCTTATCGGTGTAAGTCGACTTAAGCTTGCTGAGGCTTCGATATTCCATCAATACAGCGGGCAGCGGGTAGTCCAAAGCCAACTCTGCCAGCACCTCTTCCGCGGTCGAGGGTGCGCCTTTAGGCGTTTTCTTTAGCACGGGTAGCTCAAGTCGATTGAATAATATCTCGCCAAGCTGCTTGGGTGAGCCGAGGTTAAAGGGACCGCCCGCGAGCTCGTGAGCCTTGGCCTCAAGCGCCAGCATTCGCTGACCCAGCTCAGTACTTTGTGCCGCCAACTGGTCGCGAGACACCAATGTACCGTTTCGTTCAATACGTGACAGCACTGGCACTAGCGGCACCTCCAGCTCTCGGTACAACTGCTGAAGAGAAGGCTCCACTTCTAATCGAGCAGATAATACCGCATGTAACCGCAAGGTCACCTCGGCATCCTCCGCCGCATAGGGCGCTGCTTGCTCGACCGGCACTTGGTTGAAGGTAATCTGCTTAGCCCCTTTACCCGCGATGTCCTCGAAGTGAATAGTGCGCTGCCCCAAATATTTCAGCGCCAGCGTGTCTAAGTCATGGCGACTTCCGGTGGCGTCAAGCACGTAGGACTCAAGCATCGTATCCTCACGAATACCCCGAAGTGTAATGCCGTGGTTCATCAGGACATTGGCATCGTATTTCAGATGCTGGCCCAGCTTTCCTTTTGACTCATCCTCTAATATCGGTTTCAACTGAGCCAGCACCTCATCACGACTCAGCTGCTCTGGTGCGCCGGGGTAGTCATGCGCAAGCGGGACGTATGCGGCCGTACCCGCCTCCACCGCAAAGGAAACGCCCACGATTTCTGCAACCATATAGTTCAAGCTGGTCGTTTCGGTATCAAAGGCGAAAAAATCAGCGGCGGAGAGCCTGTTGAGCCAATCGTCCAAAGTAGCCGAGTCCAGAATGGTAATGACGTTAAGGGGGGCGACCTGTGGTGGCGTATCCTCTAATCGCGTGTCTTCTGCCGTTTCATTGGAGGCGGCTTCCACCATGGCGCCAAGGTCATTATCGAGTAACGCCTCCAGCCAATTTTTAAACTCAAGATCGCGAAACAAGGCAATTAGCGCCTGGTTATCGGGCAAAGTCGAATTCAATGCACCCACTTCCAAGCCCAGCTCACAGTCTGTTTTGATCGTCGCCAATTCATAGCTCAACACTGCATCGGCTTGGGCGAGCTCCAGCTTACCCGCGAGACTCTTAGCGCCACGAATCGGCAAGGCTGCAACCGCATCCAGCTGTTGATAGATCGCAGTCATGCCACCCAGGTGCTGTAATAACGCAGTTGCCGTCTTCTCACCGACACCCGCCACCCCGGGAATGTTATCGACTTTGTCCCCCATTAAGGCCAGCAAATCGATAATCAGCTCTGGCGGCACGCCAAACTTATCGACGACGCCGGTACTGTCCATCGCGGTATTGTTCATGGTGTTAATCAGCGTGACCTTATCGTTGACCAACTGCGCCATATCTTTATCACCGGTCGAAATGACCACCTCACGACCACTGCTCGCCGCCTCAACAGACAGCGTCCCAATCACGTCGTCTGCCTCAACTCCCCCTATGCAGATCAAAGGCAGGCCCATCGCCTTAATGGCGGCGTGAATCGGTTCAATCTGCTCACGCAGCTCGTCTGGCATGGGCGGCCGGTTGGCCTTGTAATCGGCATACATCTCGTGACGAAAGGTAGGTCCTTTGGCATCAAAGATCACCACGACCTGATCGCCATCGTAATCAGCTACCAACTTGCGGATCATTCCGATCACGCCCTTCGCAGCACCGGTATTCAGGCCCTTTGAATTGGTCAGTGGGGGTAACGCATGGTAAGCGCGGAACAGATAAGAAGAGCCATCCACCAGAATAAGGCGATTTGACATAATGTTAATGGTCCCAGAGATACTGAGCGGATCGTAATGTTACCCGCATTTTGGGTATGTCGAGCGGCGCACGAAAAAAGCCATGGTAATCCCCTCTAGGATTCATCAGCGCCACGTTAGCACTATGCTCCATCTGGTAACTGCCGTCGTTGGCAGTGACCTTGCGAAAAGGGGCGTTTAAGCGCTGGGTCACACTTAAAATTGATTCAAAAGCGCCCGTCACACCGAGGAAATCGGGATGGAAGTACGGCACATATTGCGATAACCGCTCTGGGGTATCTCGAGCGGGATCCACCGACAGCATCGCCACAACGGTCTCATCAGCCTCGGTGCCTTGCAGCTGCTGTTTCAATTCGGCCAAATCAGAGAGTGTGGTCGGGCAAATATCAGGGCAATGCGTGAAACCAAAAAACAACAAGGTCCAATGGCCTTTGAGACGGTCGGCGGTAAAAGGCGCGCCGGTATGATCGATCAATGAAAAACTGCCCACTTCACGGGGGGTATCGAATAAAAATAATCCATTGATACGGCTTTCAGCTAGGCTCATCACGCGCGGCTCGCCCACGCGATGGACAAAACTCGCCACCACAACGGCCATAAACACCAGTACGCCAAAAATCGTCCAGCGAACCCCTCGTCGATCCGATCCAGTCACCCATCACTCCTTTCTTTTCAGCTTCAGTTGGGCGCCCCTACATGGGACTCCCGCAGACACAAGCGGATAACAGAACCCGTATTAGCTACCCGAGTTCTTCAATAAAAATCGGAGATCACTAATCACATCTTTGTAGTAGAGATCATTTGCCACCCGCATCATGATCCAACCGGCCGGATCAACAACATACCAGTGACCGCCACCACCCAGCGTCGTTGGCATCAGTTGCTCGATTTCTGCTGCGGGCAACGTCAGTGCAGTCACGCCCG
>JABJAS010000249.1 GCA_018666055.1 Halieaceae bacterium
ATTTTGCCACAGCATTGGCTCTCTCGCGCTGTTGGCAAGCTAGCGGGCCTGTCGAAACCCGTCTGGATCAAAAATGCGCTGGTACGCGCTTTCATGCAACGTTACGACATTGATTTATCGGTGGCTGAATGTGACGATGCGACCGCATTTCCGGATTTTAATGCGTTCTTTACGCGCGCCCTGCGGGAGGATGCCCGGCCGCTGGCTGCCTCGGATTGGTGTCACCCAGCGGATGGCGTACTGAGCCAGCGAGGTGATATTGAGGCGGCTAGCCTGATTCAGGCCAAAGGGCGTCGTTACCGTGTGGATGAATTATTGGCGGGGTCAGCGGACGAAGCACATCGTTACCGTAATGGTTGTTTTGCGACGACTTATCTATCCCCTAGGGATTATCATCGTGTGCATATGCCGATCAGTGGCCGCTTGGTCAAAACGCGCTACGTTCCCGGTGATTTGTTTTCTGTTAATGCGGCAACCGTGCAGCGCGTGGAGGGCTTGTTAGCGCGTAATGAGCGTTTGGTCTGTTTTTTTGAGACCGATCATGGAGGTGTCGTTTTAGTGCTGGTGGGCGCCATGATTGTTGCCGGCATCGCCACTGTTTGGGGGGGAACAGAGCTACCAGGGGCCGGCGCTATCCGGGAGTCCGTTTGGTCAGATGAGGAAGCGCCTTCCTTCGAAAAGGGAGATGAAATGGGCCGCTTTTTTCTCGGTTCCACAGTGGTATTGGTCACCGAGGCAGCTGATCTCAACTGGCGTGATGCCTCGGGAGATGCTGTCGCAGTGCGCGGAGCGCTCTCGTCATAACGGCGCGCGGCGATAGGATAGGGTGATATTGTCGTTCGGCTGCGTTAATTGCTGGATTGCAGATCGTCTCTGATGCGCAGGTAGCTGTCGAAGCGCTGCGGGCTAATGACACCCTCAGACACGGCGTTAAGCAATGCGCAGCCTGGTTCACTCTGATGTCGGCAGTCGCGGAAGCGGCAGTGGCCTAACAGGGGTTGGAATTCTCGGAAGCCTCGCTCAACTTCTTCGATCGGTAAGTGGCTCAAACCAAAGTCACGGACACCTGGCGAGTCGATAAGGCGCCCGCCCTGGGGGAGCGGAAACAATTCCGTGGTGGTGGTGGTGTGCCGGCCCTTATCAGCAACAACAGACAAGGCGCCTACGCGAATGGCCACATTGGGTAGGAGACGCTGTATTAGAGATGACTTGCCGACACCAGACTGGCCGACCAGTATCAGCGTGTCGTCGCCGATTACCTCCATCAGATCCTGTGCATGAGGCATGCTGTGATCCGTTATGAGCGTTCGGTAACCCAGCGCTGCATACACTGCCAGCTGGTCTGTCAGGGCGGTGCCTGTGATCAGATCTGCTTTGTTCAGCACCAGTACAGGCTCTACGTCGATATACGCAGCAGCGACAAGGTAGCGGTCTAGTAGGTGTGGTTGTGGCGCGGGTTCCGGTGCGAACACCACCAGCATCAAATCAATGTTGGCGGCAATCGGTCTGAGTCGACCGCGAATATCGGGTCTCTCGAGCACATTGCGGCGCTCTATCAGGGCGCTGATGACACCTGTCTCTTCCGAGGGTGCCCAGATCACCTGATCACCAGCGACGGGGGGAGTCAGATGGGCACGTAAGTGGCACAGCGTACGCTGCTGGTTGTCGTGTTCCACCAGCACTTGTTTTCCGTAACTCGCGATAACGACTCCCGCCTCACCCGCATCGTTAGGATCGATACCAGAATGGGTCCGTTGTGCTGCTACCCGGCGCGCTTGTTGATCGGTGAGGCGATGCTTTGTCATCGTGGTAGTGTATGCCACCTGATGCCGAATGGCTTGGTGATCTGGTCAGCAATTGGGTCGCCAGCAGTGAGAGGAGCACGTACGTGGCTGTAGATGATCACAACTTAATTTGGGTCGACTTGGAGATGACGGGTCTTATTCCCGAGCAAGATCGAGTGATCGAAATTGCGACGATTGTCACGGACACGAATTTAACGGTACTGGCAGAGGGCCCCGTTATTGCCATTCGTCAAACTCCCGCTGTTTTGGCAGCCATGGATGAGTGGAATACGCGCACGCATACGCGCTCAGGATTAGTCGACCGTGTATTGGCCAGCACGGTTTCAGAGGACGAGGCGGCAGCGACGACAGTGGCGTTTTTGAGTGAGTGGGTGGGGCCCGGGCAGTCGCCCATGTGCGGCAATTCGATCTGCCAAGATCGTCGTTTTATGGCGCGCTACCTGCCCAACTTGAACGCTTTCTTCCACTACCGCCATCTCGATGTGAGCACCCTGAAAATACTTGCGCAACGTTGGAGGCCAGACTTACCCGAAGCGCCCAAAGCTGGCGCGCATCAGGCGTTGGCGGACATTCGTGAGTCGATCGAGGAACTGCGTCACTACCGCGAGCACTTTTTACGCGTCTAGCGACACTGCTCGCCCTAGTGTCATCACGGTAGTCGGTGAACCGTTACTGATGTTGTGCCAGTGCCCATTGAATATGTTCTCGCACCATAGCGGACGCATCAGGAAGCGCTGACTGCAGGCCTTGTTTAATGGCGTCCGTCGTTTTGGCATTGCCCAGTGCAATGGCAACGTTGCGACGCCATCGCTCAAAACCAATGCGCCGAATGGCTGAGCCCTCTGTTCGCGATAGAAAGGTGGCCTCGTCCCAAGCAAAACACTCCAGCAAATCAACGGCGTCGAGTTGATGGCGAGGGCTGAAGTCGGGTTCGCTGGTCGCTTGGGCGAATTTATTCCAAGGACAGACCAATTGGCAGTCGTCGCAGCCGTAGATGCGGTTACCCATCGCGGGGCGCAAATCCTCGGGAATCACACCGTCATATTCGATGGTGAGATAAGAGATACATTTGCGCGCGTCCAGCACCCAAGGGTCGACGAACGCGCCGGTAGGACAGGCATCTAAGCAGGCGCGGCAGCTACCGCAGTGATCGACGGTTTTAGGGGGGTCTTTGGGCAAGGGAATATCGGTATAGATCTCACCCAAGAAAAACCACGACCCGGCTTTGTCATTTAATAGCATCGTGTTTTTACCGATCCAGCCTAATCCCGCATTCTCCGCGAGCGCGCGCTCTAGTACCGGGGCGCTGTCGACAAACGCGCGATAGTGACCACCGCCTAAATGGGTCTCAATTCTTTTTGCTAGCTTTGCCAGTCGTGAGCGGATCAGTTTGTGATAATCGCGCCCAAGCGCGTAGCGCGAGATGTAGGCTTTGTCCGACTGCGCAAGAATGGTGGTGGGATCAGCGCCCTCGGGTAAATAGTCCATCCGCGCGGTAATGACAGTGCAGGTGCCCGGTATGAGCGCTTCGGGGCGACTGCGTTTGTCGCCATGGCGCGCCATCCATGCCATCTCACCGTGGTAACCTGCTTTAAGCCATTTGTCTAAATACTCACTGTGTTGGTTGAGGTCGATTCCCGTGAAACCCAGTGCTTGAAACCCTAAGTCGCCACCCCATCCACGAATGGTGTCTAGCAAGTTCTCTGGCGAATCAGTGGCGATGTTTACAACGTCTTCCATAGCGAGATTGTGACAGATGACTCGCTTGGCGCGGTACACTTGTTCTATGACACCCTCTCTCCCTCACACAGGCAGCTGTTTTCTCGCCGACGAA
>JABJAS010000250.1 GCA_018666055.1 Halieaceae bacterium
CTTTGCCCGTTCGATTGGTGAGGTCACCGATATCGTCGAAAAAGAAATGTATACCTTTGACGATCGCAGTGAAAAAAGTCTGACGCTGCGGCCAGAGGGCACTGCTGGGTGTGTTCGGGCTGTCGTGCAGCACAACTTGGCGATCACGCCACAAAGGCTATGGTATACCGGCCCCATGTTTCGCTACGAGCGACCGCAGAAAGGCCGGCAGCGTCAGTTTCACCAGCTGGGTGTCGAAGCGTTTGGCGTAGCGACCCCGGATCAAGATGCAGAGCTGATTGCCCTGTGTCGGCAGCTCTGGCGGCGGCTGGGGGTAGACGATGCGCTCACGCTAGAGATCAACTGTATTGGTAATAGTGCTGATCGCTCAAAGTACCGTGAGGCTCTGGTCGCCTACCTGTCTGAGCACCAAGAATCGCTCGATGCCGACAGTCAGCGGCGACTAGAGAGTAACCCCTTGCGCATTCTCGACAGTAAAGATCCAGGTACGCAGGCGGTACTCGACGGGGCGCCTGCGTTACCTGATTACCTCGACGCGGCAACGCACAAAGAGTTTGAGACCTTGCTGCAGTATCTGGCAGAGCTGGATATTGCGTATACCGTCAATCCGCGCTTAGTCAGAGGGCTCGACTATTACAATAAGACCGTGTTTGAGTGGACCACGACGCTGCTCGGTGCTCAAAGTACGGTGTGTGGTGGCGGCCGATATGACGGTCTGGTAGCGCTATTTGGAGGTAAGCAAACGCCAGCGGCGGGTTTTGCGGTAGGGCTTGAGCGGTTGATCTTGCTCATGCAGGCGCTAGACATTAATGTCTCACAGCCGGTCGACCTCTACGTCATAACAGCAGATACTGCGGCCCTGGCGCATTCGCTGCCTAGGATCGATGCGTTGCGTGGCCAGTTTCCCGAGCTTGAAATTGTCCAGCATCTCGGGGGCGGCAGTTTTAAAAGTCAGTTCAAGCGTGCCGATAAAAGCGGTGCGTCACTGGCTTTGATCTATGGTGAGGCAGAGTTAGCCGCTAATACGGTGACGCTGAAGCCCCTCAGAGGGGACAACGAACAGCGAACGATAGCGGATGCGGAACTCGTATCTTTCCTGTTAGAGCATCTAAACGAAGTAGACAGCGCCTGATTGGTAGTGCGCTTAATAAAGGAGTCATACGGTGGCAGACCATATGCAGGACGAGGCCGATTTAGAGGCCCTCAAGCGCTGGTGGGACGAGAATGGCAAGGGCCTGGTTGGTGCAGTAGCGGTGGCCGGTCTGGGCACCCTCGGCTGGCAGCAGTATCAAGACTACTCGACCTTACAGGTGGAGGCGGCCTCAGATTTATACGCCTCCATGTTGTCGACTCAGCTTGAGGGCGGAGACCCTGACCAATTAACGGCTGTTGCCGAGATACTGAAGGAGGATCACGGTGGCACAGCCTATGCACGTTTTGGCGCTATGTTGCAGGCACGGGTGGCGGTAGAAGCCGATGATTTAGCCACCGCGGAGACCGCATTGCGATGGGCACTGAGTGCCGGCGATACGAGAGATGACTTTGGTCAACTGATTCAGCTGCGTCTCGCACGGGTGCTGGCAGCGCAGGGTAAAGAGGCTGAGGCGCTGGCGATATTGACTCAGGGGAGCTCGGCCTACCCCATTGCCTATTTTCAAGCGGTTGGCGATATTCACTTGGCCGGCGGTCAGACTGAGGAGGCACTGACGGCGTATCGAGCAGGGCGCGATGCATCGCTCGAGCTGGGACAGATGAGTGCGGTGCTCGACAGCAAAGTTCGTACGCTAGAGACTCGTTTGCCGGTTGCGGCTGACAGTAACACTACTGTAGAGGCTAGCTAATGAAATCTGCTGGCCGCTTAGTACTGATCTTGAGTTTGTCCATTATGACCGGATGCGGCACCGTCAAGGGCTGGTTTAGTGACGATGATTATGACCCGCGCGAGCCAGTTGAGCTTCAAAAGATTGACGAGCAGGTCAAGGTAAAAAAAGCCTGGTCTCGCGGCGTCGGTGATGGTCAAGGTGATGGGCTTTATAAAATCAATCCGCTGTTGATCGATGGCAATATTTATAGTGCCTCAGCCGAGGGCGAGGTGGCGAGTGTCGATGCAGCAACCGGACGTGTCCGCTGGAAGCGTGATGTTGAGATGGCGTTATCGGGCGGTGTTGGGCATTACGGAGACAGTCTATTTGTGGGTGCGTCTGAGGGATCAGTGATGCGCCTTTCAGCGGATAGCGGCGTGGAGATCTGGCGTGCTTCCGTCTCGGGCGAAGTGCTATCTGCGCCTCAGGGCAATGGAAAATTCGTGGTCGCACAGACCTATGATGGCAAGCTCATGGGCTTCGATTACGACACGGGAGCGATTCGCTGGACCTATATGAGTGACGTGCCAGTGCTCACGTTACGGGGTACCGGGACCCCTATGATTATTGGTGACAACGCGGTGGCTGGCTTTGCTGATGGTAAGTTAGTCGCCATTAACCTACGTTCGGGTAATGTTGCCTGGGAGGCGCGGATCGCCATTCCTCAAGGGACTTCTGAAATCGAACGTATTGTCGATATTGATGGATCAATGGCCTTACAAGGCAGCGACCTTTACGTTGCCAGTTACCAAGGAAGACTCGCCGCAATCGACCCGCGATCGGGCAGGAAACTCTGGCAGCGCAGTGTGTCATCGGTCTCTGGTGTCGGGGTCGGGTTTGGTAATGTTTATGTCGCGGACGACGACGGTACCGTGAGTGCGTATCTCAGAAACGGACAAGGCGTTCGTTGGCAAAATATTGATCTGGGCTTCCGTGAGTTATCCCGGCCAGTTCCCATTAACAGTTACGTGGCGGTCGTCGATTTTGAAGGATACTTGCATTTGCTATCCCAGGTGGACGGCGAAATTGTAGGCCGCATCAAGGTGGACTCAGGTGGCGCTAGGGCGGACATGATTGCCAAGGGTAACCGCCTCTTCGTTTATACCAATGATGGTGCCTTGAAAGCCTACGACGTCGAATCGCGAGACTAAGATGTTACCGGTGCTCGCGCTGGTAGGGCGCCCTAATGTTGGCAAATCCACCTTATTCAACCAGCTGACGCGCAGCCGGGACGCCCTTGTCGCGAATTTGTCGGGACTCACTCGAGACCGGCAATATGGGCAAGGAAAAATTGACGATATTGGCTTTATTGTCATTGATACCGGTGGCATCAGTGGCGAGGAACTGGGAATTGATGCGGCGATGGCCAGCCAGTCGATGGTTGCTATCGACGAGGCAGATGTCGTATTGCTGTTAGTGGATGGTCGTGCAGGGGTGCATCCTGGCGATGAAGCGCTGGTGCAGTACTTGCGATCGCACAATAAACCCTTTCACCTTGTGATCAATAAAATTGACGGAGTAGGCGAAGACATCGCCGCCAGCGATTTTTATCGGCTGGGCGTTGATCCGATCCATACGATTGCAGCATCCCATAACCGCGGTGTGAGGCAGCTGATCACGCAAGTGTTGATACCTTGGGTCGAGCAAGAGGCAGCTGAGGCAGTTCATGCCGACGGACAATCCATTCGTGTTGCGATTGTGGGCCGGCCCAACGTCGGTAAATCAACCTTAGTGAATCGCATGCTAGGTGAGGAGCGTGTGGTGGTCTTCGATCAGCCTGGCACGACTCGTGACAGCGTTTATATCGATTACGAGCGCCGCGGAAGGCGTTATACGTTGATCGACACTGCTGGCGTTCGAAAGCGCAAAAACGTGCGCGAAACAGTAGAGAAATTCTCTATTGTCAAAACCCTCAAAGCCATCGCCGATGCCCAGGTGGTGATCTTAACGCTGGATGCCCACGAGGGGATTGTTGAGCAAGACTTGCATTTGCTAGGGCAGTGCATAGATGCAGGGCGAGCATTGGTGATCGCCTTGAACAAGTGGGATGGCGTTGAATCTGATGAGCGCGACTGGATTCGCTCTGAACTCAAGCGCCGACTCCAGTTCATTGACTATGCGGACATCCACTTTATCTCAGCATTGCATGGCTCTGGTGTGGGCAAGCTGTATGGCTCGATACACGATGCCCACGACGCCGCGACGCGCGCCCTTGGTACACCGCGATTGACCCGGATTTTAGAGGATGCGGTGGCCACCCATCCGCCGCCGATGGTGAATGGTCGGCGGGTCAAGCTCCGTTATGCTCATGCTGGTGGGCAAAATCCACCCGTCGTGGTCATTCATGGCACGCAAACAGATGCACTGCCCTCGAGCTATCGACGTTACCTTGAGAAGATCTTTCGCCGCGAGTTGGCACTCCACGGCACGCCGATTCGTATCGAACTGCGATCGGGCAGTAATCCCTACTCCGGTAAGCGCAATAAGTTGACCCAGCGGCAGGTGCAGCGGCGCCAACGGATGATGAGCCATATCAAGAAATCTGAGAAAAAGGCGCGGCAGAAAAAGCGAGACCGGTAGTGGAAAACTTGGTGACGCCTCACACTGAGGTGGTAGGTGGATAGGCCCCTCAGCGTTTCAATTCAGTGGCTTAATAGTGCGGCTTAATAGTGCGGCTTCCTTAGTGCGGCTTCCTCAGAGCGGTTAGAGAGGTGCGAACTGCTAGCTGTCATTTGGGTGAGGGGGGCGTGTGAGGGCGCGCATTAAAGCGGCGCGCCTTCCGGATACAAAGCGGCTTCCAACGCGCTAAGGCGCTGCTGTAGCTGCGTGCGCTCTTGAGACTGCAGGTTGATATGCCCGACTTTTCGGCGGCCACGAATCGATTTGTCATACCAGTGCAGAGCAGTATCACCCTCTTGCAGTAGCGCTGCGTCGGCCCCCCTGCCCAATAAATTGATCATGCCGGCATAGCCAGCTGGAATCGTGTTGCCCGGGTGTGTGTCGGTGATCGCGCGTAAGTGATTGCTAAATTGCGACGTCACTCCGGCGTCCTGCGACCAATGCCCGCTGTTATGAACTCTCGGTGCCAGTTCATTGACTCGCAAAACGCCAGCCTCGTCGAAGAGCTCGATGGAGAGGACGCCAACATAAGACCAATGATCCAGTAATCGGTTCGCAATATCGGCAGCTTGCTGCTGAGTCTGCTGCGAAATATTGGCCGCGGGCACCTCTGAGGTCAGCAAGATCCCCTCTCGGTGTCTATTTTCTGCCAGGGGATACATGACAGTATCGCCGCTCACAGATCGCGCTACGATTAGTGAGAGCTCACGGTCAAAACGGATGGCGCCCTCGACAACCAATGGAGGTAGGGTTGGCATTTGCAGCGCCAGCGCTTCGAGTTCATCGATATTCTGCAGCAGCCACTGATTTTGCCCGTCATAACCTTGCTCACATGATTTGACGAAGGCAGGATAATCTACGGTGTTCACAGCCTCGCTCAGTGAGGTCGCATCGGTCACGACGTGAAAGGGGGCAGTCGCAATATCCAGTGATTGCAATAACGTCTTCTCGCGACCGCGGTGCTGGCACATCCGAATGGCGTCGGCGCTCGGCGCTACTCGGCAGTAGGTTGAGAGCGATTCCAGCAACGCCACACTGACATGCTCCTTCTCCACTGTGACCACATCTGGGTGGCCCAATGCTTTAAAGAGCGCTTCGCCAGGCTGGTGTTGATCGCTATAGACCACCGGTCCGAGACCCTCAACGCAACGAGTACCCTCGCCGGGGTCGGCTAGAAAGGTAAAGTGATGGCCCATCTCCCAACCCGCCAGGGCGAGCATTCTCGCCAGTTGGCCGGAGCCGACTATCGCAATGCGCATCAGTCGACCGAGTGTGGGACACCGGCGGTTTGCTGTGATCGCCAATGCTGAATAGAGTGAGACAGAGCCGCGTCTGAGGTCGCTAGAATCTGTGCTGCCAGCAAACCCGCGTTGTACGCGCCGGGTTCACCAATGGCTTGGCAGGCTACCGCGACACCCCGCGGCATTTGTACCATCGACAACAAACTGTCCATACCCTGCAGATGTTTACTGGAAACCGGTACGGCAATGACGGGGAGGTGGGTCATAGCGGCAGCCATACCCGCAAGGTGGGCTGCCCCGCCTGCGCCGGCAATGATCACCTTAATCCCACGTGCCGCGGCGCTCTCAGCAAATTCCACCAGTCGAGCCGGTGTTCGATGTGCTGATACGACGCTAGATTCAAAGGGAATATCCAGCTCTGATAACACGGTGGTCGCAGCCTGCATGGTGCTCCAGTCAGACTGTGAACCCATGATAATGCTAACCAATGGCTCACTCATGCCTTGCTCTCCTGACAAGTCCGCCCTGCGTCGAAACGCAAGCAAGGGCGGAGTCTAGGGGGAAATGACAATAACTTAAAGCACAGCGTTTTAGTGGGTCACAACATGCCATTTTTTCAGTGAATGGCAGATATGGTTGCTATTTGTTTTGAAAATGGACCTCTGGTGCCTAAACTCCTCACCCTTATTCACCGTTGCGGTAGCGGTGATCTTAGCCGGAGAGACTTCATGTCTAATTACGCAGACACCATTAAGGCGCTTGAATCAACTTGTGGTCAGACCGCTGGATGGTCGGATATCAGCCCCGAGCATGCAGCGCGTATGCGACTTCAAAATCGTTTTCAGACGGGGCTCGATATTGCCCGTTACACGGCTGCCATCATGCGCAAAGACATGGGCGATTATGACAACGATCCGGGTCAGTACACCCAGTCTCTGGGCTGCTGGCATGGTTTTATTGGACAGCAAAAGCTCATCTCGATTAAGAAGCACTTTGGTACTACCGATAAGCGTTACCTGTACTTGTCGGGCTGGATGATCGCCGCGTTACGTTCTGAATTTGGGCCATTGCCGGACCAGTCTATGCACGAGAAGACGTCCGTGCCCGCGTTGATCGAGGAGCTTTACACCTTCCTCCGACAGGCGGACGCCCGTGAACTGGGTGGGTTGTTTCGTGATTTAGATAAGGCCCGTAAGGCGGGTAATGACGTCGAGGCTCAGGCCATCGTCAGTCAAATCGATGCTTTCCAAACCCACGTTGTGCCGATCATTGCGGATATCGATGCTGGATTTGGCAATGAGGAGGCAACTTATCTGCTAGCCCGCAGCATGATTGAAGCCGGCGCCTGTGCGATCCAAATCGAGAATCAGGTCTCGGATGAAAAGCAATGCGGCCATCAAGATGGCAAGGTGACGGTTCCTCACGCCGATTTCATCGCTAAGATTAGAGCGATTCGCTACGCCTTTTTAGAGCTCGGCGTTGAAGACGGAATCATCGTTGCACGGACTGATTCTCTTGGGGCAGGTTTAACCAAGCAGATTGCAGTGACTCAGGAGCCGGGCGATTTAGGGGACCTCTACAACGGGTTCCTCGATGGCGACTACATCGACAGTGCCGACGATATTGCTAATGGCGATGTCGTGGTGAAAGCCAATGGCAAGCTACTCAAGCCTGCGCGTCTTGCTTCAGGTTTGTTTCAGTTCCGCAAAGGGTCTGGTGAGGATCGAGTGGTACTCGACTGCATTACCTCATTGCAAAATGGCGCAGATTTACTCTGGATCGAAACGGAAAAGCCTCACGTTGGTCAGATCGCATCAATGGTCAACCGTATTCGGGAAGCGGTTCCGAGTGCCAAGCTGGTATACAACAACAGCCCTTCGTTTAACTGGACCTTGAGCTTCCGGCAGCAGGTTTTTGACGCCTGGTCTGAGGCAGGCCAGGATATGGCCGCTTACGAGCGCGCTGCCCTGATGGATGCCAGTTACGATGAGACCGATTTGGCGCGAGAGGCGGATCAGCAGATCCAATCCTTCCAGCGAGATGCGGCGCGAGAAGCGGGTATTTTCCACCATCTTATTACGTTGCCGACGTATCACACGGCCGCATTATCGACTGATAATCTCGCCAAAGAGTATTTTGGTGAAGCGGGAATGCTGGGCTATGTTGCTGGGGTTCAGCGAAAAGAAATTCGTCAAGGTATCGCCTGTGTTCGGCATCAGAACATGGCGGGCTC
>JABJAS010000251.1 GCA_018666055.1 Halieaceae bacterium
CCACCCTGTCTTAGTCGAGGGCATGGGGGCCTACGACCAGCGTGACCCGCTGCAGGTAGCGCAACAGGTGTGCCGGCAATTGACGCGCCATTGGGTTCATCGACCACCCTCAAAACCGCTCATACTGCTGACTCAGGGTGACCCACTCAGTGCCAAGGGCATCTCCGCAATTACCCCCCTAATCGCCGAGCATTTTGGCATACCCCGCGGCCTCATTTATCTCGATGAGCACATCGCCGATTATCACTGGCGCGATGCAGACCGCACTAACGTGTCGCTTGCCCTATCCTACTCAGTGATGGCGCAACATCTCGAACGCAGTCAAAGCGGCATTGTCACGCGTATCTCGTCCCTCATTGATCGTCACATCGCGGAGAAAAACGTAACGCGAAGCGCCCTCGAGAAGCCGTCACTACCGGACTACTTTCGGGATTTTGCCCTACTGCAAGAGGTCACCAAAGCGGCGTGCTCCTATTGGTGCGGTGAAATCACGATTGCCCATACCGCTGACGATATTGCCGAATTCTCCGTGACCCACTTTTACACCGTAGGCTTAGTGTTAGGGCTTATTGACCCCGCCGACATGGTGGCCTTTGATGCCGCCGTAACAGAGCTGTTTCATTCTTCTGACGCGGGCCTTGAATAAACATTGATCCGCTTGATTTGGTTACCCACGAATTGCACATCGTGAACGTGATTTTCCATGACCTCATTGCCCTCACCATCGGTAAAGGTAATGTCATTACCCGTCGTCAGCCAATGCTCAACAGCCTCCCCGTTTGAAGACCCACTATTGGTCACCATCCACTTGACCTCCCAACTGGGATTGTCAGAGGACTTAAACCAAGCATCCAGAAATTCGATGTGAGCCTCATTACCCTTTACGATGTTGCCATCGGGTAAGTAGCCTGCCCAGTCATCTGCGTTGACTGCGGCAATTTTTTCTAAATCTCTGTCGTTGTGAGCCTGAATATAGTCCACCCAAATCTGTTGCAGCGCAGTGTCCCCTGCTACCAGCGGATTAGCGGCGCCATCGTCCGAAAAAACAGTACCGATAATGGTCTCGGCTTTGGCTTCCCCTGCCTCGTGGTGGCCCGCCTGAGTGATGGTGGTCAGCAACAAAAGTGAAAGTGCCGTAAACAAAACGTTTTTCATGCATTACCCCTGTCAAATTAAGCGCTTAGTCCAAGACTGAACATAATGCACGAATGCCACGAAAGATAGTCGGCAAGCTGGCTTTTCCTGTGTACCGCTCTACCAGAGATGGGCTAGCCCCCTCTTGTGCCAGCGGCATTGGTTTGCTGCTCCCTGAGTTCTTATGGTCGCTTACTGCCGGCACGCACTAATTTCAGCAGCGCATGATCACCGCTAATACTCTCCACTCCAAACGATAGGGTGCTCGATGTCGCGTTCTTGCTCGGACAATATTTTGATACCGTGACGCGCTCGCAAGTCAGCAATCGATTCATCTAAGTAAGCCTCGGGAAACTGAAAAGGCCACTTTTCTATCATGTCCCGAGTGCGCCGGAATACGCGCCACTTCATCCCAAGGGTTTGCCAGTATATTCTGGGAAATAACGTCCACCCACACTCTTTCACAAGGGCAGCATATAAGGCTTTGAGCTCCGGCAGGCGTCCATATTCTCTTATGTAGCGCCAGTTAAAGCGACAGCCCAAGAACACCCAGGTGTCTAGTGCGGCCTCTTGCTCAAGCGTTGTATTGAGGCCAAAGATGACATGCGTGGCATCGTGCTCAATGAGCAACCGAGAGCCCGGCGCGTCTAACATTATTTTGCGATTCAGGCTCCGAAGATAAGCATGGTATGCCTCGATCCCCTCTCTAAGGGATAGATGACAATCTTGATCCTGATAGATAAGCGGCATCGACGTACTCGACAACAACTAGCGCCAAGATAGTATCGCCTAACGCTCAGTCAGCCAAACCACCGCTATTAAGCCCAGCACTCAGCCGGGCTTCAAAGATCGGTATCAGTTAAAGCGCTCAGTTACCGTTGTTGGCACGTACCTGAGTCGACGAGTAGAGGTCATGTATTTCACAAGTACTGATTTCTACAAATTCTGCAAATGATGCGCTTCCTTCTTCACCGTTAAAGAAATCATCCATACCAGAACCCATTCTTGTGTAATCCGGCCAGGCACCTACCCAAAGGAAGTCTAAGTCAGTCATATTGCTTTTAAACATTGGCGTCATTACCCAGGCGTTGTAGCCATCGTCAGGTAAATTATCAGCGACCTCATTCCATTCTTTAGTCCACGCCATCAAATCGGCCATACTCTTGCCCTCGTTGAACTTACATCCAAAAAATTCGACGGGATTAGTGGCGGACAGCGTGTGTGCGCTACCCAATACCGAAAAGACGAAGCAAAGCGTCGTTATAAGTCTCATTGTGTTCCCCCATTAGTTTATTTAAGGCGGGCAGCAGCCACGGCCAAGTTAGCACGATTCATTCAGCGAGCCATAGTGACGTAGGCAGCCAACGGGGCTAGAGCTTTCGCCTCTTTCGCGAAACTTAATGGGCGGGAGGTACGCTTTTCTATTAAACTAAAGCGAAGGAGAATTGTGATATGTCATCAAACAAAAATGGCTGGTTCTACGCGTTTGTCGCCGGCCCTGCCTTAATAGGAGCCGCGTACGGCATCAGCTCAGTGTTAACAGGTGGCGAGCCGGCGGGCGAGTCGGATACCACAGGTATGTCCGTTGCGTATGGATTATTGCTTTGGGTCGGCGCGCCTATCGCATTCGTGGCTGTCTTGCCTATCCTCTTCGGCATTCTCAAGGCCCTCACCAAACCCTAATAATGGTCTTTGCGACTCCTTCATATGGTTACGGAGGCTGTCCTGACCTTAGACGCGCACCCGCATAGCGACTCCCTAGTCTCCTTCGAGAGGCCTTTCTAAGCTGGCTTTCGATCTGTCTCGACTGACTCGGTTTTGCGCGCCACACGATCCAGCCACAATCCTCGTACCAGTAAGCCGGCCGCCGCAGCGTCTGATGCAATAATCCCAATTAACACGAGCGACGGAGCCATTAGCGGTCCCATGAATTCAATGCTCGTACCGGCTATACCTCCAATCATGCACACGAGCGTTAACCATGCGGCCCAGTTATTGCCCCGCAGCAGGAAGACCGAAAGA
>JABJAS010000252.1 GCA_018666055.1 Halieaceae bacterium
CGACCCTGAGGCCGGTTGCGAGCATAATCGAGGGAGTAGAGGTACCCTGCCAAACCCGACATCGCCGCGCCCATGCCCACACCGATGCGCGCCTCATTCATCATATGAAACATGTTTTTTAGGCCTTCGTGCTCTGCTCCCACCAAATAACCCAAGCACTCACCACCCTCACCAAAATTAAGCAGCGTATTAGTGATGCCTCGCTGGCCCATTTTGTGGTTTAAACCCGCTAGCGCGATATGATTGAAATCGCCGATCTCACCCGTCTCAGTCACACGATATTTCGGTACTAGAAATAACGAAATACCTTTGACGCCCGCTGGTGCTCCGGGCGTTCGGGCGAGCACCATATGAACAATGTTTTCAGAGACGTCTTGGTCACCACCTGAAATCCACATCTTCGTGCCCGTAAGGCTAAAACTGCCATCACCAAGCGGCTCAGCCACACAGCGAATATCAGAAAGCGACGATCCGGCATGAGGTTCAGACAGACACATGGTGCCAAACCAACGCCCCTCGACGAGCGGGGGTAGATAACGCGCTCGTAGCGCGTCACTGCCACAAGCCTCTAGCATGTGAGCATTGGAGGTGGTCAGAAAAATGTAGCCGACCGCCGAACCATTCGCGGCTTGGAAAATGCCCTGCATAAAGTTAGCCACCAGCATAGGCAGCTGCATGCCCCCCAATGAGGCATCAAATGTTGCGGCGGGCAACCCTGCTTCAACAAACGTCTTGAGACAGGCTTTCAGACTATCGGGGGTGACCGCACGACCAGATTCAAAAACAGGTTCGTGCTCGTCTAGCTCCGCGGCGCAGGGTAGGAACGCTTCCTCGGCAATCTGTTGTGCCAAATCAAGTATGGCGGTGACCGTATCGCGATCATGCTCCTGGTATCGATCGCTCTTGAGGAGCCCCTCTAAGTCCAGCATCTCGTAAAGATAAAAATCGATATCGCGACGATTCACAATCATGGACATGCCTTAACTCCTGACAGATGGCGGTAAAATTTGAAACGCGCTGGATGCTTTCAACACATTCAGCAAGCGACAGCGGCGGTCAAAGGATAGCGGGTTTACTTGCGTGGAATCGACACTGCTCTTGTCACAGGATCCGACAGCACCGTGCAGACCCGCGTCGAAGGACTCAATCTCTCAGAAAGCCTGAGCCCTGATGAGGCCCCATCAACTCTGGCCGAATCGGCGTCACATTTTCAGCGTCTAATACCTTGCGAATGCGCTTGCCAACTCGGCCCTGCTTAACCCAAACAAAATCATGCCGCGGCTCATGGCCCGAGAAACCCATTACGTGCTCCGTTAGCAGCGATGTGACGACGTTCAAATCCATCTCAGCACAGGCCCGCAACAATCGATGTGCCGCATCTTCGATCACATCAAAATCGAAGGCCTCTTCCTCAGCCCTCATGATCATGGGGTGCCCTGTTCCCGTGACCGACGTACCCAGCAGAAGTTCCTCGTGGAGTTTCTCCCCCGGTCGTAACCCGATGTACTCGACATCAATTTGCTCGCCGAACATATTGTCACGCTCTACATCGTAACCGCTCAGACGGATCATCCGCTCTGCAAGTTCCACTATTCTTACCGGCTCACCCATATCCAAGACCAAGACATCGCCACCCGTACCCAAGGCGCCCGACTGCAAAACAAGCTGAGCGGCCTCACGAATGCTCATGAAATACCGAGACACCTCTGGGTGGGTAACGGTCACCGGACCACCAGTGCTAATTTGCTCTCTGAACAGCGGCACTACTGAACCCGATGAGCCCAGCACGTTCCCGAATCTGACAATACAGAAGCGTGTCGGCGTCTCAATTTGAGACAGCCCTTGCAAAATCAGCTCAGCGAATCGCTTCGACGCCCCCATGACATTAGTGGGTCGGACGGCTTTATCCGTGGACACTAAGACAAACGTCCCAACACCAGCACGGTGAGCTGCCCAAGCCGCACTCCATGTTCCGTGCACGTTATTTGCCACCCCTTCCGATACGTTGTATTCCACCATCGGCACATGCTTATAAGCCGCTGCGTGATAGACGGTATCGACCGAAAAGGTTTTAAAAATAGATTCAAGCCGCTGTTCATCTCTGACACTACCCAACAAAGTGATAATGGGGAAATGTAGGCCGTGTCGATGGCACAGACTCTTCATCTCACGATCGACGCTATAGAGCGCGAATTCTGAGATATCCAATAAGATCAGCTCTTTTGGCGCCGAGGTTAAGATTTGGCGACACAACTCAGAGCCAATACTGCCTCCGGCACCCGTGACCATAACCACCTTGTCCGTGATGCATCGGCCAATAAGCTCCGGATGTGGCGGAACAGGCTCCCGCCCTAATAAATCATCGAGATCGACATCCTGAATTTGATTGACGATCGCGTTGCCCGAGATCAGTTCCGAGATTTTGGGGATGGTACGGACCCTGACCGGCAAACCGACTAGCGAGTTAATGATGGCGCGTCGACGCTCTTGAGAGGCAGAGGGAATCGCTAGCAACACCTGACGGACGACATGTTCCTCAACCAAGCTAGAAACATCTCCCGCACCCAAGACGGGTCGACCGTTGATCACGGTCTCATGCAAATCAGGATTGTCATCGATAAAGGCAACAACGCGATAGTCTGACCCATGGTTTAGAGCATTGAGCAACTGGCGACCAGACTCGCCTGCACCATAGATAATGACGCGGCGGGCATCCGCGCGGGTGCTGACTTGGTGCCAGGCGCGCGAAATCAAGCGCACACCACCAATGCCGACAAAAAGTAGCAACCAATAGACGAGGAGTGCGGTGCCCGGCAGGTTCAGCGATGTGACCATACTGGCCGCAGCCAGCGCAAGCGTTGAGAAGCTGACCGCTTTGGCAAGATCCCAAACAGCTTGCTGTCCCATGTATCGAATCACTGATCGATACAGGCCCTGCAATATGAAGATCAGCGAGGTTGCAATCAGTTGCACACCGGCAACCAGCATCCATATTTCGTTTACGGGTCGCGCA
>JABJAS010000253.1 GCA_018666055.1 Halieaceae bacterium
CAATGACTAGCGGCTTCCAATGAGCGCAACGCAAGGCGGCTTGTCAGTCTTCGACAACCTTAAAGTGAATATCAACGCTAGGCAGCCGCTGCAGCAGTGCGTCACCCATGGCGCTGGCAGGCGTCCAGATACCCCCGCCAACACTAAGTGAATCCTCAGCGAGGCAGAGTGCCGCTTGTGCCAACATGCGCGAGGTGGCGCCATAGCCTGGATCGCGCTGCCCCGTTACTTTGACGCGGAGGTGATCGGAGCCATCACTGCCATGGGTCCAGAACTCAAAAAATCCATTTTCACGCTTGCTTTCATTGGGTCCTTCACCCGGATCGGGCAGTATTTTTTTGAGCAAAGCGCGGGTGGGCGCAAAAAAAGTGCCCGCCATGATGGTACCTAAGCCTCCGGCGCTGACTAAGGCTTTGGCGCGGCTGTCACATAACTGCGATTCGTCGTAGCCAAAACGATCACCATAGGGCAAGCCGGCCAGCGCATGAGAACGCCGCACGACCTTGGTGTTGATGGCGGCCATCACGAAAGGGGCGGTCCAGCTGTCGAAGTCGTCATCCCAAACGACTCCGGTTTGATCCGGCTTGTCGGGCCCTGGTGCAATGCCCGCTGGGTAGAGTGCATAGGGATCCATAATGCGAGCCCGGATAACCGGGTCTTGAGACGCCTGTTCTGCGACCAGCATCAAACTGGCGACGGTGCCGCCACTGACTCCGCCAGACGCCCGGCCCATGCGTCCAGAAACTCGGCTTGCATAGCGTCCAAATCGTTCTTTGAATTGCTGTTGCAGGAAGTACACGGACAAATCAGACGGAATGGAATCAAAGCCACAGCAATGTACCAGTCGGGCACCACTCGCTTTAGCCAGTGGGTCAACTTTGGCATAGACCTCGGCCATCCACTGCGCCTCGCCGGTCAAGTCGCAATAGTGAGTGCCCTCGCGAGCGCAGGTCTCTAACAGGAGAGAGCCATGCCGCGCATACGGCCCCACGGTGCTGATAACCACCTTTGCTTGTAACGCCATCGCTTTGAGCTGGTCGGCGTCGTCACTGTCGGCAATGAGAATCGGGAGGTCTGGCGTGCCAAGATCACGTCGACAGCGTTCTAGCTTTTGCTGATTGCGGCCTGCAATGGCCCAACGAAGTTCTGTGTGAGCAGAGGCAAGATACTCCGCCACCAGTTGCCCGGTAAAGCCAGACGCGCCATAGAGCACGATGTCGAATGGACGTTCAGTCATATTGCCGCTTCCGCAAAATATCGACCTCAAGGGTAGCAAGTCTGCTCTATCATCTGACCGACACAATCTGGTACTTATTTGCACAACCCTTTGGTTTGACGTTGGGGCATCACCCGTTCACGAAAGCGGGCAGCTTTGCCGTTGGAAAAGGCTCGCGTTTCCGCAGATTAATGAGATCAATTGCGACATTTCCCCATAGAGTGCGGGGGAATTGCGCAGTATCATTCTTGAGGCTTTAGCTCATCGCTTTGACGCTGTTACTGAAACACGGCGGCAATCGGCTCGAAGATGTCGGGTGGTCTTTGTGGAGAAAGGGTTGGAGCAATAAACGATTATCATCATGGAAGGTGGCAGGTCTGCGAGAGAGACTTGATGGATTTAGGAAGATCATCATGATTGAGTTATTACGGCGTATCGCCTGGCCCGCTGGCGTGGGTTTAGCGGGCATTGCGGTCTATGCCGTCTTGCACGTGACCAAGCCGAGTCCGGCTCCCAGTATCGAGCCACCCCAAGCCGCACGCGTGGTTGTCGTGCCGGCCATTCGGACAACCACTCGTCCTACCGTGGTGGCGTATGGCGAAGTCAGGCCCAGTGTTCGAACGCAATTAGTGGCGCAGGTGGGTGGAAGAATAACGGACATTGCCCCTGCGTTTATTGAAGGCGGTCGCTTTTCACCCGGCGAGGTATTGTTGACCATTGAGGCCACGGATTATCGGGCTGCAGTCGATGAGCGGCGCGCCCGCGTTGCTGCGGCGAGGGTGGATCTTGAGCAGGCTCTGGCCGATGCCGATGTCGCCCGAAAACAACTCGCTGGACAGGCAAACCCCTCACCGTTAGCACTAAAAAAACCCCAGGTAGCGCGCGCTAAGGCGGCACTCAAGGCCTCAGAGACGGCGCTTTCCTTGGCGGAGACCAATCTTGAGCGCACTCGGTTGAGCTTGCCTTTTACGGGTCGAGTCGAGAGCCAATCAGCAGACCTCGGGCAGTACGTGAACCCCGGTAAAGTCCTCGGCACGATGTTTGGCACCGATAGGGCAGAGGTGCGCCTCGCCCTGACGCATAATCAGCTGTCAGCGCTGGGCGTGCCGATCGGTTTTCACGGTGGTGCGGAGGGCGGCTTGCCCACCACGCTGTCGGCGACAATGGGCGGGACGCAGCATCGCTGGCGAGGGCATCTGAATCGACTCGATGCGGCGATCGATCCAGCCACTCGGACGATCTACGGCACGGTCAGTATAGATAACCCTTATGGGGCGGATAATCGCGCGAGCGCTATGCCACTGGCGGTGGGGCTTTACGTTGATGCAGAAATAGAAGGTCGCCCCTTTGTCGACACCGTGCAAATTGTGGCGGAGGGGCTTCGCGCCGGCAACGAGGTGTATGTATTGAACAAAGAGGGTCTGCTCGAGGTTAGGCAGATCGATGTCATTCACCGCAATCGAGACATCATTATGGTGGGGTCCGGCATCGAGGCGGGCGATCAAATCGTCGTCTCGGCCATTCGTAATCCGATGAGCGGCATGCGACTAGAAGCGATTCAGGCGGGGGGTGTTTCAGACGCGATAACGGACCGCCAGCTCGACGACGATAACGAAGTCTGAGTTCGCTGAGGTGGAAGCATTAATTCGATGGTGGGTCCGCAATCCGGTTGCCGCCAATCTGCTCATGCTCATTATTATCACTGCGGGATGGTTAGGTCTGCGCGGTATCGAAAAAGAAGCCTTCCCCTCCGTGCAACCCGACATTATCCAGATAGAGATCATCTGGCCGGGTGCGTCAGCAAAGGAGGTCGAACAACAGGTTGTTCAGCGGGTTGAGGAGTCATTAAAAAATGTCTCCAATGTCTATCGAGTCAGCTCGGTGTCTCGAGAGGGTCTCGGTTCTTTGTCGGTTCAAACCTTCCCATCGGTCGCGCTCAATCCGTTTTTAAACGACGTCAAGAACGCGGTTGACTCGATTACTGCGTTTCCGCGAGATATTGAAAACCCTCGTGTACGACGACTTGAGTGGCGCCAGGAAATGATTCGCGTTGCTCTGGCGGGTGAGGTGGGTGAGAAAGCGCTGACTCGCCTCGCCAACCAATTGCGTAACGAATTGGCGGGGTTGTCTTACGTCTCTCAAGTTGAGGTCTTTGGTTCGCGTCGTGAGGAGGTCACGATCGAATTGTCGGAGCGTGCCCTGCGCAATTTTGGATTGAGTTTTTCAGACGTCGCAACCGCGATTCGCCGTGATTCGATGAACGTATCGGTGGGCGAGGTTCGCACAGAGACCGGCGACATCCAGCTGCGGGCCGAAAATTTAGCCGATAACCAAGATGATTTTGAGCAGATTATTATTCGTCAGACTCCTCAGGGCGGTATCGTAAGAGTCGGCGATGTCGCGACGGTGCTGGATGACTTTGAGCAGAACGAGATCCTCGCCACTTTAAACGGACAACCTGCCGTGTTGTTGCAGGTCATGTCCACCGACAACATGCAAGTGGTCAAAGCCAGTGCTGCCGTTAAAGAATGGATAGCAGAAACTCAGCCCAGTCTGCCTACAGGCATCGAGCTTGCGGTCTGGTTTGATACCGCGGATGTCTATGAAAACCGTATGAATCTCATCGCGGAGTCCTCGATCTTAGGACTGTTGCTGGTCTTCATTATCTTGATCCTAACCCTCGAACCCAAAGTGGCGCTGTGGGTGACCGTAGGGATTGGCGTGAGTTTTCTGGGCGCCTTCGCGCTGCTGCCGGCAAATGATGTCTCGCTTAACTTGCTATCGACCTTTGCGTTTTTGCTCGTGCTGGGCATCGTTGTTGATGATGCGATTGTGGTGGGGGAAAGCATTCATCACCATGTGCACCAGCGCGGTATTTCGGGAGAGGATGCGGCGATACAAGGGGCTTTGGCCGTCAGTCGACCTGTGATTTTCGCGGTATTGACCACAATCGTCGCCTTTGCGCCATGGCTGTTTGTGTCAGGTGTGACGGCGCAATTTACACGTCAGCTCTCTGTCGTGATCTCGTTGGCATTATGCTTCTCGCTAGTAGAGGCCTTTCTTATTTTACCGAGCCATTTACGCAATATCGATCGCAAGGCGCCGACGGGTAAATGGCGAATCCGTCAAAAGCGCATTGCCGATAGCATCGTTCGGTTTGCTGAGCGATCTTACCGACCTTTTCTTGAGTGGTGCTTGCAGCGTCGCTACACCACTACGATGGTATTTTTCTCTTTGTTCGTGATTTCTCTGGGCTTATTTACCAGTGGTTGGGTGAAGTTCTTTTTCTCCCCGCAGGTCGAAACAGAGCAAGTCTTTATCGATGTCACGTTGCCGCCTGGGACGCCCTTCAGTCGTTCCCTTGAGGTGCTGACGCAACTGCAAGATGCAGAAAAAGCATTGGTCGCTGAACTCAATGCGGACGCCGGAGAGGGCGGAGGCTCTGGTGAACTCATCGAGGGCTGGTATACCCGTGCTCGCCGGGGCAGTGTCGTGGCCATCATTCAGTTGGTCCCGCCGGGTCAGCGAGACTTAAGCAGCCGCGAGGCGGTGGAGCGATTTGTAGAGTTAGCGGGCGACATTCCGGATGCAGACGAGGTGAAGGTTCGTTACACCCTCGGCGACAGTGAGTCGAGTATTACCTTCTTATTGCAGCACGATGATCTGCAGACGCTCAACGCAGCGAGTCGAACCCTGCAGCATCACCTCCGAGAGTACGACAAGGCCTATTACATTCGGGATGATCAGTGGGGCGCGCTGCCAGAGATGCGTTTTAGTTTAAAGCCCGGAGCCGAAAAGCTCGGCGTGACCTTGGGCGATGTCTCTGCGCAGGTGCGGCAGGCTTTTTATGGCGAAGAGGTACAGCGTCTGCCGCGAGAGCATGGTGACGTCAGGGTCATGGTCCGCTATCCCAGGGCCGCGCGCGGCACATTGGCGTCCTTTGAGGATTTTCGCATTCGGACGCCCGATGGCAGGCTGATTCCGCTCTTGTCGGTAGCCGAGGTCGAGGTGGGGCAGGCCACTCGACGGATTACTCGGCGCAATGGCGAGCGGGTGGTGACGGTGAGTGCGACGGTGGAGCCCGAGTCGCTGAGCGAGATCAATGCGGCTGTGGAGGACAGTTATCTCCCCACGTTACGCGGACAGTATCCCGGATTGCGCGTATTAAAAGGGGGGTCGCAAGAGGCAGAGGCAGAGTTCTTTGACGAAATCATCGCGCTCTATACGATTGCGCTTTTTGTCATCTATGCGCTAATCGCGGTCGCCTTTCGCTCCTACAGTTTGCCTATTCTCATTATGACGGCGATGCCTTTCGGTTTTATGGGAGCCGTGTTTGGGCATTTGATTTTCAATCTGCCGATGGCGCTGTTCTCCTACTTTGGCATTGGCGCGGCGGCGGGAGTGGTCGTCAACGACAACTTAGTGCTGATCGATTATGTTCGTAAACTAGAACGTGAGGGCCTCCCGTCCCCGAAAGCGATCGTGATGGCGGCAGTGAGCCGCTTCAGGCCTATTTTCTTAACAACGCTCACCACGTTTATCGGTTTGATTCCGATTATGGCAGAGCAGTCCACCAGCGCAGAGTTTTTGAAGCCTGCGGTGTTGTCGCTGGCTTTTGGGGTGTTCTTTGCGCTGTTTGTGAGTCTGCTGCTGGTGCCCGCGATGTATCTCATTGGTCATGATTGGCAAACAATGCTGGTAGCGCGAAAGGCACGAAGCGCCACATCGACTGCCGCCAGCTGATTGTTATCGCACGCCATGCATCAATTTCTTCAGCAGCGGCGAGAGAACCAATAGCACCGCGCCACCGGTAAGACCAATCACTAAGAGCTGACTGAAGAGTTCGGTGTAGCCGGCCAGTGCGTTAGCGCTGTCTGTGAGTGTTGTACTGGCGGGGCGTGCTGCGATCGTGGCAATTTGCGCGGCAACATACGACGAATAGGCCGAGGCAAGAAACCAAGTGCCCATCATGACCCCCACCACCGAGGGGACGGCGAGCTTGGTCACTGCAGAGAGACCCACTGGGCTTAAACAGAGTTCTCCAGTGGTATGCAGCAAGTAGGCGCAAATTAACCACCACGCCGATACCATGCCAGCTTCATTGGGGAACTGCGCGCCATAGACCAGCGCACCAAAGCCCAGACCAGCCTGCGCAATGCCGAGGGAGAACTTAACTGGCGTGCTGGGCTCGAGTCCGCGCTTGCCGAGACGCGTCCAGAGCAGCGCGAACACGGGGGCCAATGAAAAGATGAAGAAAGAATTGGCTGCGCCAAATTGTGCGGCCGTGAGCGAGACGCCGAACAGCGATTTGTCGGTCACCCTATCGGCATACAGCGTCATCGAACCAGCAGCTTGCTCGAACAGTGCCCAAAAGATCACGGTTGATAACGTCAGCACAATGAGCACAAACATCCGCTCGCGTTCGACCTTATTGCATCGAGCAAACAGGAACCATGCTAGGCCGACCAGCACAGCGAGTGACATGACATCGAGCAAGGTCCCCACCGTATCGGTGAGCTGAACCAGCTGCCAAATCACCGCGACCATAACAAAGCTGCCCAAGTAAATGGCACGCTCCAACGTCAGACCGGGAATGCCTAATGGTTGTCTGAGTCGGGCCGGGTCTCTGGGTTCACCATGGCCCAGTAAATAGGGCTGTCCCCACTGAAAGAAAATCAGGCCGATCAGCATGCCGACTCCGGCGGCGCCAAAGCCCCAGCCCCAGCCATAGACTTCGCCCAGCCATCCGCAGAGCAGCGTCGCCGCAAACGCGCCAATATTGATACCCATATAAAAGATGGTAAAGCCGGCATCTCGCCTGGCATCGCCCTCGGCGTAAAGCTTGCCAACAACGGTGGATATATTGGGTTTGAGAAAGCCAACTCCCACTACAATGAGCGCGAGTGACAGATAAAAAATCGATAGCGCTCCATCGTCTCGCACAATGCCATCGGCGGTTTGCCGAGCGGCGTCTCCTTCCACAGCCATACCAAGATGCCCTAACACGAGTAAGGCCCCACCGAAGGTCACTGCTTTTCTCATGCCGATAAATCGATCGGCAATGAGCCCACCTAAAACCGGCATGGCATACACCAGCGACGCATAACTTCCCAGCACGCCCAGACCGGCGGCGTCTGAAAATAAGTGGTACTTAGTCAAATACAGTAACAGCAAATATTTCATGCCATAAAAGGAGAAGCGCTCCCATAACTCTGTGGCGAAACAGATGTAGAGGCCTTTAGGATGACCCCAAAGATCGTCAGATTGGGAGGAGGTTGTCGTGCTCATAGTCTGATGCCTTGCTGTACGGGGTTTTGCTGGATGCGGTGTAGCCTTGCATCGGAGTCGACAGATGTCGAGTCCGTTTTCACCGGCAGTGCCAGTGGTGTGTCACGCAGCCTCTGACCTCGATGGCGCCATGAGAGCCTGCGCCATGTGTGTGGGGTCGTTGATGCGCTTGACCTCGTTGAATAATGCGCCCGCCTGAGGATAGTAAATTCGCAGATACATCAGCCACTGTTTCACTGGGTTCACGGCGTAGCGATCGTCGTAGCTTTGTTGATTGCGTTCCAGAAACTGGATCAATAGCTCTTGAGTTTCCTGCCACGCGAAGGCGGGGGGCTCGATGCCCCGGTGGTGACCCTGAATGGCGGCGGCGAGATCGGGGCGGCACAGCGCACCTCGCGCCAACATGAATGTGTCACAACCGCTAATGTTGGCGCACCGCGTCACATCCGAGGGACTCCATAACTCGCCATTAGCGATAACGTTATAGGGCATTTTCTGCGTTGCTTGACGCAGCTGATGCCAGTGAGCAGGAGGGCGATAGCCCTGCCGCCGAGTGCGTGCGTGGATGGTGAGTTCACTGAGCTCTACTTGCGCCAGAGCATCGAGTATTTCCGCAAACTGATCTTCAGTGTCATAACCCAGCCGGATCTTTGCGGTCACAGGCACCGTATTGGGAACGCGCTCACGCACCGCTTGGCAAATGGATTTGATCAACAGGGGGGTTCGTAGCAGAGCGGCACCACCTTGAGAGCGATTCACCGTTTTGGCGGGACAGCCAAAGTTGAGGTCAATGCCAGGAGCGCCGAGGGCGGCGGCGCGGGCCGCATTTTCGGCCATTAAAGTGGGGTCAGATCCTAACAGCTGAACAAAGACCGGCACGCCCGAGGACGTCACGCCACCGTGCTTGAGTTCCGGCGCATATCGGTGGAAGACTCGTCTGGGGAGG
>JABJAS010000254.1 GCA_018666055.1 Halieaceae bacterium
AAATATTGTTGCTGAAGCACTGACCCCACTGGGAGATGAGTATCTCGATATTTACTGGAAAGGCTTTGATGAGGGCTGGGTGGATGCGCTCGCCAATCGAGGCAAGCGAGGCGGCGCTTACAGCTGGGGGACTTATACCTCGAAACCCTATTTATCAATGAATTTTGAAGGCACGTTGAACAATGTCTCTACCCTAGCCCATGAATATGGCCATTCAATCCACAGCTATTTGACACGTAACACGCAGCCGCAGGTCTACGGGGATTACCGCACCTTCATAGCGGAGATCGCCTCCATGACCAATGAGGCTATTCTGATGCAGAAGATGCTGATCGAGGCGTCCTCCGCCGCAGAGCGCGCTTACTTACTCAGCTCCTATCTCGATGAGTTTCGGGGCGGCTTCTATCGGCAAGCCTCCTTCGCGGATTTTGAGGCACGCGCTCACGCAAAGGTAGAGTCGGGAGAAGCCCTCACCGCCGACGTCCTCAATGCACTCTACGCGGATGTCTTTTCTGATTACTACGGTGATGCGGTACATACTGACGACTTAAACCAAATTGAGTGGAGTCGCATCCCCCACTTCTTGCGCAGCGACAATTTCTACGTCTATCAATACTCGACTTCTTTTGTCGCCGCCACGGCCTTAGCGAAACAAATTCTGGAAGAAGGCGAACCCGCTCGCAAACGGTATCTCACCATGCTGAAGTCTGGCTCAAACGATTATCCAATTGAGCTATTGAAAAAAGCGGGCGTCGATATGACCTCAGCGGAACCCATCGAGGCGACCGTAGCCGTCTTTGACGATTTGGTGGGTCAGTTAGAACAGGCACTGCGCGACATGGAGGCGACCTCGACAGTTAAGCACTGAGGAACCATCGGTTGCTAACAGTCGATTGAAGGTTCAGCAAAGCGGGATTGTTACCGAGAAACAGTCGCCGACAAGGGTGAATTGTAGGGCACCATCGCAGTATGATCAGGGGATGCTCGACGCTCCGCTCACCATAATTTTAATGAGAGGCGCATCAAGCTCATATCGGTCACCAAAATGAGGTAACGCATGTCGGCAAAAGACAAAAAGGCAGCGGGTAACAGCAACCGACCTAATGCTCAGTGCCAGCGGGGCGTCAGCAGAGCGCAGCAACTGTTAATGGTGGCGCTGGCCTGTATCGTGATTGCTGGCGTGGTGATCCTAAGTGGCATCTGGCCGCAAGAAGAGGCCGTGATTGCCGAGCCAGCACCTGTGGCGCCCACACTGGCCGCCCCTCCCGCAGAAGATACGCCCCCTAGCAGCCTGCCGGAGCCTGTTACCCCTGCTTTTATCCCGCCGCCTGAGCCGGCGGTGGACCCCCTGCCCTCTCTATTCGAAAGTGATGATCCCGTTCGAGACGCACTGGCAGATATTCCACTCGGTACTGCCGGACAGCAGTACCTCATGCCAAGCAATATCATTGAGCGCAGCGCCAGCCTGATTTATCTCACAGCGCAGGGAGACGTCCCCTACAAGCTGGTCCCCATTGCGAGGCCCAAAGCCAAGTTTCCTATTGTCGATGATGGCACTCAGGTCGTGGCGGATCCAGATGGCTTCACCCGCTATGACCCCATCACACGTTGGATCGAGAGCCTTGATGCGGCGGCATTACTGGACGCATTCGCCGGCTTTTTGCCTCTGTTTCGTGAAGCCTGGGGCTTTTACGGGGAAGATCCCAGCTACTTTGACCTCGCGGTAATCGAGACGCTAGATACGATCATTGCCACCCCAGAGATCGACATCACTGAGGAGCGCCTTATTCGAAAAGAGGCTGTCTGGATTTATGAAAATCCTGCTATCGAGTCACTCGCGCCGGTGCAGAAGCAGATTTTACGTATGGGGCCCCGCAACGCCTCAGCAGTGAAGCAAAAAGCGATCCAAGGGAGGGCGTTGTGGCTGACAATACTGGCGGAGCGAGGCTGACAATATCGTTCATTGCTGACCAAAGGCGGGGCGAGCCTGTCGCTTCCTCAGGCTACTACACGATCTTGATGTTGATCGCGACGTGCTTCAAGTAAGCGTGCCTACCCAGACATAGGCTCATCTGCAACGGGGCCATCAAACACCAAGCTCTGACACACTTCCGGGTCAAAGCCCCGGTATTGCAAAAACCGCACTCTCTTAGCCCTCTCGCGCTGACGCGCGTCCCAGTCCCCCACAATTACGTCACCGTGGTACTTTTTTTGATACACACTCGCCCCTTCGGCATACCAGTCTATCGGGGCGTCAAAGGCTCCTGCTAGTGCACGCGAGAGATAACCATCGATGCCTTGCTGACGAAATGTTTCTTGAATGCGGCGAGGCCCGTATCCACGACCCACTAGCTGCCTGACCGTGGACACAGCAAAACGCTCATCGCTCAGCAAGCCCTCGTTGGTCAACGCAATGAGCACCTCCTGAACCTGCTCGTCGTTGCAAGCTCGCCGTCGGAAACGCTTACGCAGTTTTTCCAGCAGCTCCTGAGAGCCGTGTTCGCGCCTCGCCAAGAGATCCATTGCAGCGAGCCGAAGCTCGCCAGACGTCACAGGCGGATTATCTTCCTCAGTAACCAACCGATACCCTACCGATTACGATCCCGCCGCACTGTCACCACTCTGCTCGAACGCAGCCATCTCGGCCACCTCGGCAACCTCGTTAGCGTCTGCCTCAACGACTGCAAGCGGGACACCCATCATCTGATGCCGGATCTGATCCTCGATCTCTTTGGCAAGCGCTGGATTCTCCTTGAGGAAACGCGCCGCATTGGCCTTGCCTTGACCAATTTTCTCACCCTTG
>JABJAS010000029.1 GCA_018666055.1 Halieaceae bacterium
CGACGATGTCGCTGATGCTATTCAAACTGAGATGGGGGCGCCAACAAGCTTAGCAAAAGGTGCGCAATCAATGGTTGGCCTTGCCCATCTAAGCGCAGCGATAAGAGCCCTCGGCAAGCATGAATTCGAGTATCAACATGATCAGTTCATAATCAGACATGAACCAATCGGAGTATGCGGCCTCATTACCCCATGGAACTGGCCCGTGAACCAAGTGTTTGCGAAACTCGCCCCATGCATTGCAGCAGGCTGTACAGCGATTTTGAAACCGTCCGAGATTGCGCCACTTTCAGCGATGGTCATCGCTGAAATTTTTCACGAGGCAGGTGTACCAGCCGGTGTCTTCAATTTGGTGAATGGTATGGGGCCCGTAGTGGGTGAAGCCATGTCTTCTCATCCCGATATTGACATGATGTCCTTTACGGGGTCAACACGGGGTGGTGTTGCTGTGGCGAAAGCTTCTGCTGATAGTGTGAAGCGAGTCAGCCAGGAGTTGGGCGGCAAATCTGCAAACATTATTCTAGACGATAGCCATTTTGAGAAATCAGTTACAACTGGTGTGGACTTTTGTATGGGTAACACTGGCCAATCATGCAATGCACCAACACGAATGCTCGTTCCAGCAAATCGTAAAGCCGAAGCGTTTTCTATAGCAACGAAGCGCGCCGAAGAAACCGTTGCTGGCGATCCAAAAGCCGATGGTACGAATATTGGGCCCCTTGTGAGTGATGTTCAATTCACAAAAGTTCAAGAACTCATTGAAAAAGGAATAAGCGAGGGCGCAACCCTCTTGGCAGGTGGAATCGGTAGACCAGCGGGCCTCGATAAAGGTTACTATGTGAAGCCTACAGTTTTTGGCGACGTGACAAACAACATGACCATAGCAAGAGAGGAAATTTTTGGCCCAGTGCTATCAATAATTGCCTACGAGGGCATCGATGAAGCGGTATCTATCGCAAATGATACAGAATACGGTCTTGCCGCTTATGTCGCAGGCGAGAATAAGGAAGAATTGACCGCTATAGCTAGGAGGCTGCGCGCTGGCCAGGTCCATATTAACTACGGATCTGGGGGGGCAGATGCACCATTTGGTGGTTACAAAAAATCCGGCAATGGACGAGAAAAAGCCGAATGGGGGTTGGAGGAATTTCTAGAAGTTAAGGCGATTATGGGCGGTTAAAGCATGCCCACCTTAACCTACTGCTCTTTCTTGATTTAACCTCCAGGATGATTGGGGCTGGAAATGATGGATTGTCCGAGACTTGACTTGAACGGTTTTAAAACCGCCAAAGGATCCAACCGTTTAGACTATAGCGCAAAACGAGGACGCACCCGGGTATTTTGCTCTGTAGACAATAACACTCCAAGGGGGCTTATGTTATGAGGAATGGTTACGATGCTAATCGCTGGGCACGCGCGAACGATTGGGATGACCGTGCACTGCGTCTAGATAAATTCGCGGCCGACGATCCAGAAAACGGGTTCTCGGCCTTCAACGGCGCAGCCGATCCCAAGCCGGGTTTGAAGATCAGCAGCGGCAAGGTGAGCACGATGGACGGCGTGGCCGCCGAAGATTTCGATTTGATCGATGCTTTCATCGCGACCTATCATATCGACCCGGAAATCGCCGGGGAGGCAATGGCGATCCCTTCGGAACAGCTCGCCCGGATGCTGGTGGACATGAATGTTCCGCGCGTCGAATTGACCCGTCTTGCCCGTGGGCTGACTCCAGCCAAACTGGCCGAGACCGTGGCGCAGCTCAATGCGATGGAAATTGCCTTTGCCTATTCCAAGATGCGCGCGCGCCAGACCCCCGGAAATCAGGCCCATGTCACCAACGCCAAGGACGACCCGTTGCAACTGGCCGCAGATGCCGCCTTCGCCGTGGCCCTAGGCTTTGACGAAATTGAAACGACTATGCGCGTGGCCCGGAATTCATGGTCTAATGCACTGGCATGTTGTGTCGGCTCAGTTGTGGGGCGTGCAGGGACGCTGTTTCAATGTTCAAGCGAGGAGGCTGAAGAACTGGAAATTGGCATGGCCGGGTTCACGTCTTACGCGGAAACCGTATCGGTCTACGGCACCGAAAGCGCGTTTATCGACGGTGACGACACACCCTGGTCCAAGGCCTGGCTGGCGGCTGCCTATGCCTCGCGCGGGATCAAGATGCGCTGCACGTCAGGCGCGGCCGCCGAATTGCTGATGGGATTTCACGAATCGAAATCGCTGCTTTATCTCGAAGCGCGCTGCCTGTGCCTGCAACGTGGCATGGGATCGCAGGGCACACAAAATGGCGGGATCGACGGCGCGCCGCTGGCTGCATCGATGCCCGGCGGCGTGCGCGAGATCATGGCCGAGAACCTCATCGCGGTCTGGCTCGATCTGGAATGTGCCTCAGGCAATGATGCGCGCCATTCGGAATCGGATATGCGCGTGGCGGCCAAGGTGCTGCCCTACTTGATTGGCGGCTCCGACCTGATTTGCTCGGGCTTCGGCTCGATCTTGAAGTATGACAACTCGTTCAATCCCTCGTCGTTCAACGGCGAAGAGCTTGAGGAATTCCTTGTCCTGCAACGGGATTTCGAAGCCGATGGCGGGCTGACCTCGGTTGAGGATGCCCGCGCGCTCGACCTGCGCCGCCGCGCCATCGATGCGCTTTCGCATGTGCTCAAGGATCTAGGGCTGGCCGAGGCGACAGAGGTGATGAAACGCTCGGTCGCCGTGGCCTCGGGGTCTAATGAAACCGACACGTTTGCAACCCGCGACGTGGGGCTGATCAGCAACAAGATCAGCGCAGACGGGGTTACGGTTCTCGATGTCATCCGGTCGCTGCATCGCGGCGGGTTCCGGGCCGAGGCGGAAAACCTGCTCTTTCTGGTCAAGCTGCGGGTGTCTGGTGACTATCTTCAAACCTCCGCCGTGGTGCGTGATGGCTGTGTGATCAGCGCAATCAACGATCCCAATGACTATAGCGGCCCCGGCACGGGTTATCGGCTGTCCGAAGCGCGCCGCAAAGAACTCGCTGCCATCCGTGACGTTCTTGATCGCGACGAGGTTTTGCGTGCCGAAGCGGCGAGTGAGATGGGTGAAGCCAAAGCAATCCGCTATCAGACCATGGGCACAGCTGATCCCGGTACTGAGCGCAAGGAAATCGTTGTTGGTGTCAGCCCTGGCTTTGGTTCAAAGATCTTCCGAACCTTGGCGAGCCATCAATTGAGCGCCGTGCTGCGCGCGCTGCAAGCTGGGATCGAGCGTGGTGGTGGCACCCTGCGCCTTGTCCGCTTCTGGCACACGGCGGACACGTCCTTTCTGGGCCTGAGCGCGGCGCGGCTGTCCGGATCGGGCTTGGGCATTGGCCTCCAGTCAAAAGGCACCGCGGTCATTCACCAGAAAGACCGGCTTCCCCATAACAATCTCGAGCTGTTCTCAAACGCCCCGATCACCACGCTTGAGCACTATGAAAACATGGGATTCAACGCGACGGTCTATTCCAGGGGCAAGCTGCCAGAACCCGTTGTCGTGCCAACCAATGGTGAAGCTCTGGGCGCGCGGTTCCACGCCCGCGTGGCGCTGATCTACGCAATCGAAACCGCCATGACGCAGGATGGCGCCACCCCCGAAACCTTGCAAATCCAGTTTCTGGAGGACAGTTAATGCCTCATAACGCACAGAACAAACACCTGACTGCCAAAGATTACCCCATCGCCGAAAACCGGCCAGAGGAAGTGACCGGCAGCCGGGGCAAGCCCTTGGCATCCCTGACGATGGAGGCGGTGCTGAGCGGGGAGGTCAGCATGGAGGACCTGCGCATCACACCTCGGGCACTGGAGCAGCAAGCGCAGATTTCCAAATC
>JABJAS010000255.1 GCA_018666055.1 Halieaceae bacterium
AACACTCAAAAAACGAGTATACCGACGATAAATCGTTGGGTAGGACACTCGCAGGCCCCTCAAGTCGCAGCCATATTTGTTCTAACCAGACAGGCAGGGCTAATCGGTCTCTTTTGCTTTGCGCCCACTCGAGTGCCTGTTTGAGATGTGTGACTCGTGCTGCCACCTCCCCCTCCAGCTCCAGGCTCAGTTCCGGCGTTAATAGTTTCAGCAGATCAAATGGTCGTTCAGGCTGATCGATGAGCAGCCTGTCGATAGACCCGAGGTCAATACCACACCAAGGACTCCTCACCAGTGTGAGGGCCGCAATGTTATCGGCGGGGTTCGCTAACCATGAGCAGAGTGCCATGAGATCTTGAATGACGCTGCGGTCGGCCAGCGACTGGAGCGCTTCTCCAGACACTGGAATGTCACGACTAGACAGGGCGTCCATCACGGGGTCGGCATGCTTTTTGGCTCTCACTAATACCGCAATCGTGGCATCTGGGTGGGTTTGTCGCAGCGTCGCGATGGTGTCGGCGATAAACGTTGCCTCTTCCACCTCAGATGCCTCCTCAAGGGTCACAACGTCTACCCCCTCCCTAGCGCCGGTGTCATCGAGAGACTTGGCGCTGACAGCGTGCACGTGACTTACTCGACCAATATTGATGTCGTCGATCTTTCCCATTAGGTCCGCAAAAACACGATTTACCCAGTTCACGACCGCTGGGCGCGATCGAAAGTTTTGCGAAAGCGTCAATGGCGCTAACGTCAGACCGGCCAGTCCATTTTGTCGAATCTGCAAAAAAAGCCGCACATCGGCGTAACGAAATCCATAAATGGATTGCATGCCATCACCGACAACAAAGAGCGTGCGTGGCATGGCACCGGTCGCATTGTGCTCAGCCCAGCCACGCGTCAGACGTCTTAAGAATTCTGCCTGCGACGATGAGGTATCTTGAAATTCATCGACCAGAATATGTTCGAGTTGATAGTCCAATCGCTCTGCTAGCGTCGTCGGCTGCTCGTCACTACCCAGTGCTTGGCTTGCTGCCAACGCAATATGGGTATGATCAACGGTGCCAGTGCGTTGAAATGCCAGCAGCAAATGGGCTTGCAGCACCGGCAGTAAAGACGACAGCAAAACCACCAACTGCCACCCCTCACCCCGGGCAAGGGGATCTGGCAAATATCGCAACTCAACGAGTGCTTCTCGCAGAGCCTCATCATCACCGTAGCGTGCCAGTATCGCTAAAAATCGCACCTTGAAATCGCTGTCTTTCTGAAATCCCTGCCTGGCATTAATACCTTTGGGTTTGCGCCAAGTCTGATCATTTGTCAAAAGTGCCATTGAGACGGCACGCCAGCCTTCAAGCGCCTCGGTAGCCGGTGCGTCGGCAGCGTATGTGAGTGTGATGGCCGGCAACGCTAACACCTCTCGCGCGCCATTGATCACGTCGCACAGTTCCTGAGTGTCGTGAGCAAATAGCTCGGACAGCGCACTCAGTCGGTCAGTCACAAGATCGGAGACCGTCGATTCAATGGCGGCCTCTGCAGTGGCGGGATCGTGATGTTGACCAATATGGGGCCCCCAGTCGCCTCGACGAGATAGCAGCGCTACCAGTAAATCCGACACCTTGTGCCAGCGATTGTCGAAATGACCGAGTAACGTGGAGATGCTTTCACCGACCTCGCCCTCGCTGGCTTGCTGTAAGAAATCGCTCACCGCGCGTTCGTACAGGGGGCTCGCATTGTCGACCGGCTCAGCGATGCCCCCCATCCCACTCAAGATGGGCATTTGACGTGTCAACTCGTGGCAAAAACTGTCTATGGTCCTCAGGTTTAAGCTCGACTCATCGAGCCGCCAGCTTCGCTGCTGTGCGTGTACCAGTAGCTGCTGTGCTAAGTCTCGAGTTACTTGCTCATGTGCCGCCTCAATCGGCGCACCTGCCCTCGCCTGCTCTAGCTTTTCCATAATGCGTGCGGCCATCTCATTGGCCGCCTTGCGCGTAAACGTGATCGCCAGTACTTGCTCTGGCCTGTCGACTCTCGCTAGCAATGCCAGCAAGCGCTGTGTCAGCAGTTCGGTTTTACCAGAGCCCGCGGGCGCACTGACGCAAAAGCTCATGGTCGGATCAATCGCGCGCTCACGCGCTGCCTGGTCGTCAGATAACATCCTCGACCTCCCCAGCTCGGGCTATCTCGCCCTGATTCAGCTGCCGGACTCTGCACACCGATGAAAGATTACAGTAACGACAGGCACCACTCACCGGATCTACCCGAGCATTACCTGCGATAAAATCATTGGCAAGCGCTGTCAAACCAGTACGCCACGCTTCCACCAACTCCTGCCATTGTTCAGCGACTCCCTTGGTTTGTTGCTGCAGCGGTTTCTCATTGTGGCTGGTGAGTCCCAGTGCCTCGCCCAGTCCGACAAACTGGGGCGGTTGCTCAGCCATACTGGCAAACGCAATACCCTCAATCTTGTCATCCAGTAAAGCGTAAAGCGGCAGCTGCGGCTCTCCAGGGCGCTCGCCCATCCACTGGCTCCGCGCCGGTGCGCGCGTTTTATAATCGATGACCATTCTGCGCCCGTCCTCCAACTCGTCGACACGATCTGGACGTAATGACAGTTCGAGCTCTCCTAAGCGAAGACGATGCGCCTGTTCCGCCTCTGCTACGCGAAACGAACCCTCTCGCTTTTGTTCGAGATGTAACCAGGGCAATAGGACCTGTCGACAGTACGTTTGTTCCAGATCCCAGCAGGCACGGCCCACTCGCTCCCTAAGGCTAAAACCACGGCCCTCACAGGTCCTTTGAAGCCCCTGAAATGCGCCGCGGACCGCGCTGTCGAGCGTTGCCTGTAGGGCTTTATCGTTGAGCTGATTCAGGTGCTTCTGGTCATCTACCTCTCGCCAAAATAGAAATAACGCCTCGTGAAGTAAAGCACCACGCTCAGCACTTGAAAAGCCCATCACGGCAGTCGTTAGTGAGGTTGGTCGCAATCGATGTTTCACCAGAGCGCGAAACGGACA
>JABJAS010000256.1 GCA_018666055.1 Halieaceae bacterium
ACAATATTAGGGGGAGTGCCGATCAGCGTGATCATGCCACCCAAGATCGAAGCAAAAGACAGTGGCATGAGGGTCAGTCTCGGACTGCGTTCAGCTTTATCGGCTGCCTGCAGGTCGATAGGCATCAGTAAAGCGAGCGCGGCGACGTTGTTCATGATGGCTGAGAGCGCGGCTGAGACACCAGCCATCACAGAGATATGCCGACCAATACTTCGGGTACTGTTGACTAGGGCACTGGCCATGAACTCAATGGCGCCTGACAGATACAGCCCCCGACTGATGATCAGCACGAGTGCAATGATAATGACAGCAGGATGGCCGAATCCCGAGAAGGCTTCGTCAACCGAAACGGCACCGATGAGGTAGGCGATTAATAGAGCGCCAAAGGCCACGAGGTCGTAGCGATAGCGCCCCCATATTAAAAAAATAAAGAGGGTGCCAATCAGTGTGAACAGGAGTCCCTGTTGTAGCGTGATTACGTGCATGGCTGTCTTCTAGTTATCGGAGTGATTGATGAGCGTATCGAGGTGCTCATGGAAGTGGCTTACTCGACATTCGATTTCATTCAGCCACGGGCCCTGAAAGCCCTCTGAGTGCATCCCTTTTTGGGCGTGAGCAAGCAGCGACAGGTCTTGGTCAATGGTATCGGTCATGGTCGCGTTGCCCATTATCACGTCGGAGTAGTCAAAGGATTCTCGTTCGGGACGGTTGGTCTTGCTGTTGTGCCCGGTACGCTTGTCGGTCAGATTATCGGTGCTGTCGGCTGGGCGTTGCGCTGTATCATGGGGGAAGCGCTCAAACGAGAGTTTATCGAGATAGCACTGATTGGGGTCGGTAGCGTGGGGACGCAGCCGCAGTAGCCATAGCATCTCGGGCTGATAAGTGAGAATGGCATTGGGAAAGACATTGGTCTGAATGACGTCGGTCAGTTCTTCGTCTGAGAAGTTACCGTAATAGGGGTCTTTTTCTTCTAGGTCACGTTTGGCAGCCCGGATCGCCGCCTGTATCTCATCTACCTTGCCTTTAAATTGTTCAGCGTCTAGCCCGAAGGCTTGAAGCTGCATGGTGAGCAGATCGGTCGGTTTATCGGGTGTTGAGAACAGAGAGTCGGTCTTGGCGCCGGGCACCCAGACTCGAGTGTGGCCACCCTCGTAGCATTCGCTCAGCGACTCGGTGCAGTCGACAAAGCGTCGGTGCTGGGGGTGCAGATAGTGCACGTGGTAGAGCTCGCTGAAATTATCAAGCACAGCCTTCCAGTTACAGTTGATGGACACGGTCTGGTCCTGCACCAGTGTCAGATTGTCGAACTCGTAGTGCCCCATAATTGGGATCATGTCGTTTAAAAAGGCGTCTAACGGTTCAGCATCAGGGTCGAGGTTAATCCAGTAAAACCCCAGCGCTTTGTCGCAGCGCACGAGTGGCAGGCAGAGGGTTTGAGTGGGCAACCCCTCTTGAAACCCATCCTGATGGGGGGCGTAGATCAGATCACCGTCGGTGTCATAGCGCCAGCTGTGGTAGGGGCAGCGAAAGTTCTCGGTATTGCCCGTGTGGTCAGTGACCAGACGCACGCCGCGATGCTGACAGACGTTGTAAAAAGCTTGCACGGTGCCTTGAGCGTTACAGGTAAGCAACACGCTCTCTGGGCCGAGGTCGAAGACCACGTAATCGCCGGGTTCTCTGAGGTCCGAAACATGCGCGGCAGCTATCCAGCTTTTGGCCCACATCGCCTGCCACTCGCGAGTGGACCAGTCGCTGCTGATATAGCGCTCTTTGGAGAAATTCTTGATGTTGCCACTATAGGCCTTTTGACCCTGCTGGTTGAGTGGCTGTTTGGCGTTCATGTGCTGTCTCCCGACCCCGCGACTTCATGTGGCTTTCAGTCTACTTTTTCTCGTCCCAGTGTGCGCGGCACCGACGCTGTGAGCAAGCGTCTAGGCGTGCCCTAGCCGGTGGGGCATTCGACCATCAGCGGTGCGAGATGCCGCACGCTGGGATCCAGACACAGTGTTGTCGCGCCACCACTCATTTCAGTTCTTTCCTGTTCATACCAGCAATAATTCATGCCCGTAATAATAGCGACGAAAGTGCGGCGGGGTTTTCTGCGGTATCTGCCAGCGTTACTGGTTTTTCGGCCGTCATATTAGGATCAGTGAGGCTCGAATAGCGCCCTTGTCTTGAAAATGCCGAGGGGCGTTGGCCTGTCATTCGGTGATCGAGTATTGCCGACTGAATGTAGCGAAGAAGCTGGCGTCAGGCCGATTGCAAAAAGGTGATTCGGTGAGCATTGATGATGCGATATAGTCTCAGCCCTCAGCTCTAGGAGCGTTTGCCGTGAATCTGAAACTCAAATTGGAACTCAAAGGATGGCGCCTAAAAGCGCCATTCATCACGGCAACAGAGGTCATCAACGCGATTCAGGTGCTGCAGGTGACGGTATCCCAGGGCGGGATTTTTGGCCGTGCTGAAACGATGGGTGTAGATTATCTCAACGAGACGATCGAGAGCCTGCAGGCTGAACTGGCAGCGCTGGACCCTGCCGTTTTTCCCAAGCTCGACCGCGCAATGCTCCAGAACCTGCTACCGCCTGGCGGCAGTCGCAATGGTCTCGACTGCGCGCTCTGGGATCTTGAGGCGAAGCAATCGGCCAGCGGCATTAGCGGGCTGACGGGTATTTCGCTAGAGCCAGTCAGCACGCTATTCACGCTATCCCTAGCGGACCCGGAAAAGATGGCGCGGCAGGCGAGTGCAGTGCCGGAGTTGCAACGACTGAAACTGAAATTAAACGCAGACGCGCCACTCGAGTGCCTTACGGCGATTCGTGCCGCCCGTCCCGATGCGCAGCTGGTGATTGACGCCAACGGAAGCTGGAGTAACGAGTTGCTGATGGCGCTGGGGGATGATCTGGCCCGTTGTGGTGTCGCGTTACTGGAACAACCGCTTCCGCGGGGTGCAGACCGAGCACTTGAGCATCTCAAGTATCCGGTACCCGTGTGTGCTGATGAGTCTTGTCAGAGCAGCGTGGAGCTCGAGGCCGTGGCGGACCGTTACGATGCCATCAATATCAAGCTCGATAAGTGCGGTGGTTTGACCGATGCATTAAAGATGCGGGAGTGGTGTCTTCGGTACGGCAAGCAAATCATGGTGGGCAATATGCTGGGGTCGTCTCTGGCAATGGCGCCTGCGCTGTTGGTGGCTCAAGGGGCTGATTTTGTCGATCTCGATGGCCCGCTCTGGCAGCAAGAGGATGTCGAGCCGCCACTGTCCATCGCAAGAGGCGTTATCGCGCCGCCAGATCCTGAACTTTGGGGCTAGCATTCGGGCCGCTTCATCACCCTCCTCAGTAGGTATCGCTAGCGCTCAGGGGACGGTGCAGGGTGACTCCTTGGACTGCGAGTGCGGGGGGATCGGCGTGTAGCAATTGGGAGACGGTGAGGTAGGGATGGCAGGGCGATCAAGCTGCCTCGCCCAACCCGCAGAGGGATCCTAAATAACAAGCGTAATACGATTGCAAATGATAATCATTATCATTAATATGGCGCCTCAATGGGTGAAAAGAGCGATACTCATGTCGGATAACCGCGAAGGGTTTTGTGAAAAGCATTGGCAAGCGATGCGAGGATGTGGCTTTTTTACGGCGCGCGTCTGGTTGGGCTGCTTGGACTCTGGCATTACTGCGATTCAGGGCCGCCAGTTGACTGCGGCAGAGCCGCAACTGGTCAAGGCATTTGTCGCGGGAAAACTGTTCTTCCGCGAGCATGAAATTACGGAAGACGCCCTTGCCACATTGACGGATACGACAGCTGCTTTGTATGTGTGTCTGATCAATAGAGGGGAAACGCAGCTCGCTACCGAAGTGGTGAGCTCCACGGCTCACACGTTATCGCGTGTGATGGCCAATGGTTACTTGCGCAAAGCGGCACTGAGTGCCTGTCATCACTTGATGAGTTTGCGCGATATACCGACTCACATCACGCCGTCCGTGCAGTTGGCCATGGGCCGTTACGTTGAGCATCCTAGAGCGATCGCACACTGAGTGGCGCCATACTGTTCATGTCAGAGGGCGGTGGGGTGTGCTAGCAATGCCACTGCCTCGTTTTGAAGGCGTCGCCAGTGCCACTCGTGCAGGTTCCGGTTAGTCGACAGAGATCGCAATCGGGCGATACGGCCGAGTCGTGCGTTGTTTTTTCGCGTGCTGAGTTCGACTAGCGTTATCTATGACACCTAAGGAAATCAGTCATGCGATATCAGATCATGAAAAGGTCAGTCCTAGCGCTGATGAGCGCGTTATTCGTGGTGCAGAGTCTGTGGGCGGCAGACGTGCTAACTTCCGATGATAAGGCTGCTCCGCGCCAGTACACCTACTCATGGATGTTCTCTGATGCCGACGGGATGAAGCCCCGGGGGGGCACGACCGTTGGACCTAACGTGGTGCTCGACCAGCAAGTCTCCGTTGGTTTTCAAACACTCCAATCTACGGGGCTGACACGATTGGAGCGTGACCGACAGGCTATTTTGACGATGGCTGGAGCGTATCGAACAAGCTTTGACTTTATCGAGACGGTGGGATTTACCCCTCAGTACGAACCGCCAGCGCCCTATCAGAGTTGGGGAACCGAACGCGTGTACATAGTCGCCAGCGAGCCGGATTTTATCAGCCTCCAGCACATTATCGTCATGCACTTTGCGGCAGAGGACGGCACGCTGTCAGCCCCTATGGTAGTAAAACATTGGCGGCAAGATTGGCAGTATCAGGATACCGCGGTGCATGCGTTTCAAGGTAATGGGGTGTTCGAGCGGCAGGGTCTAGATGCCACGGCAACCGTGGGCACGTGGACCCAAACCGTCTATCAGGTAGACGACTCGCCGCGTTACGAGGCCATTGGCCGTTGGACTCATGCGCAGGGGGTTTCCTTCTGGCAATCGGATGATCGCCGGCGCCCGTTGCCTCGGCGAGAGTTCAGTGTCCGAGAGGATTACCAGACGCTGTTCGGATCGCACCGGATCACCATTACGCCTCACGGCTGGACCCAGGAAGAAGACGCCTTGAAATTAGTACTGGATGAGCGGAACAACCCGCGCTCTGAGCAGCCCTTTTTGGCTCGCGAAGCGGGGTTATCACGTTACGATCGGATTGTGGGATACGATTTCAGCGCGGGGGATGACTACTGGCGCAATACAGGGCCTTTTTGGTCACGCGTTCGAGCATACTGGACAACCCTATATCGCAATGAGTCCGCCTTCTACTTTGTCAAATCGGTGGAGGGCGTCCCTCTGTTTATGGCGTTGTTTGATATGGCAGATGAATCCTTTGACACGGTCGAGCAGGCGGATGCTGCGATTCAGGACACCTTGAGCCGCTATGTCACTGTAGGTGGGTTGGCGGCAACAGACTGACGTTGTCACGAACCCTGATGGTGATGAATGACGTCGAGCGCTGCCGTGCGACAACGATCTAAATTATGCGAAGGCTGCTCAGCCGAAACGGCAACGCTTTATCGGTGTCGAGCCGGGCGCTTTAGCGCGTGGCGCTTCCTATGCTCACGGTGCCTGAACGCGCTGAAGGTAAAGTGTCCTGAGACCTACCAGTACGGCGGTACTTGGAAGCGTTTTAAAAAATAGACCAAGCCCACCTGAACCAGCGATCACAAGCGCCGCAGTCTTCGTTACACTCCCTGTATGGATCTGATGATGATGGCGTTGCCCGTATTTGCATTGCTCATGGTGGCTGAGGCCACTTTGACCAGCTTGCGTGGACACAACGTTTACGCGCTTAAAGATTTTGCCGGCTCGATGTCCCAGCTGGGTATCAATATCGCAGTGCGCCTTGCCATTGGTGGTGCGCTGATTGGGCTCCACTTTTGGCTGTATCAGTTTCGGCTATTTGAGGTGGCCGCTGGGCCTTGGGGTTGGCTCCTGACCTTTGTCACGATTGACTTTGTGTTTTATGGGTACCACCGCGCTCAGCACCGGGTACGGTTTTTGTGGTGCGCACACGTGGTACATCACTCCAGTGAGCATATGAATCTCGGTACCGCGCTGCGACAATCGCCCACCGGACCGTTTACCAAGGCACTCTTTTATTGGCCGTTACCGTTACTCGGTTTTGATCCGCTGGTGGTGGCCAGTGCCGGCGCAATCGCCACAATTTATGGTTTTTGGACTCATACCGAGGTGGTCAAAAAGCTCTGGGCGCCGCTGGAGTGGTTTTTTGTGACGCCATCGCATCACCGTGCACATCACGGCTCTAATCCCGAATACGTTGACAAGAACTACGGTAATTTTTTGATTATTTGGGACCGATTGTTCGGCACTTTCGAGCCCGAGATGGCGCCGGTGCAGTATGGCCTGCTCACCAATATTAAAACCTACCATCCGCTCCGCATTGCGTTCAGTGCATGGCTCAAATTGCTTCGTGATTCGCTATCAGCGCGCTCCGTAACCGATTTGTGTGGGCTGTGGTTGCGCCCACCCCGCGAGCAAGCAGAGGTGCTGTCTGCTACGGCTCATCCGAGTCGCTAACGTCCCGTTATTAATTGGCGCCCTGCTCGGTAATCCAGTCGGTGACAGACTCTTCGAGCATGGGCAGGGTGATACTGCCCATACTAACCACGCGGTCATGAAAGCCCGGTAGATCAAAACCCTTACCTAACCTAGATTCTGCCAAGGTGCGCAGACGACGCAGTTCAATCATGCCGAGCATATAGGAGGTTGCCTGACCCGGCCATGAAATGTAGCGGTCGATCTCGTTCTGGATATCCACCGCGGCCCAGCCCGAGTTGTTCATCATGTAGTCGACTGCTTGTTGGCGCGTCCAACCCATCGTATGCAACCCGCTGTCCATGACCAGTCTCGAGGCTCTCGCGATCTGATCGGAGTACAGGCCGATACGATCTAGGGGAGTAGGGTAAAGACCTAACTCATCGGCCAGACGCTCCGAGTAGAGTGCCCAGCCTTCACCGTAACCTGAGTTCCATAAATACCGAGCCAGCGTGTGCTGCTTGTCACCTAGTTCCAATGCAATTGCGCCCTGCAGGTGGTGCCCAGGATAGGTCTCGTGATGCAGCGTGGCGAGTTGATTTGATTTGGAGCGACCCGCGGGGTCGGTGACGGCAATATAAAAGATGCCCGGCCGGGTGCCGTCCTCCGAGGAAGAGTGATACTCGCCGGAGCCGCTCGCGGCAAACTCGGGATAGGGTTTCACCAGTACGTCGGCCTTGGGCAGTGTGCCAAACGCTCGGGGCATTGCTGCTTTGACGGCGTCGAGCGCGGCGGTGGAGTATTTGAGTACGGCGTCTTCTGACTCAAAGGTAAAGGCAGGGTCTTCGTTGACCCGACGCAGAAATTCAGAGATGTCTCCGCCGCCAAAGTGCTGGTCCATGGTGACTTGAATTTCTTCTCGTATCTTGGCCACTTGCTCAAGCCCTACTGCATGGATCTCTTCAGCTGGCACTGCCTTGGTGACAAATGATTGAATCAGTGCGGGGTAGCAGGCCTCACCGTTGGGGTTGGCTGAGACGGTCAATGCCTCTCGAGCCTGAGAGAGATAGTCGTTCTCGATGAAGTCAGCGTAGCGGTTGAGCGCGGGCACAATTTCTTCGGTGTAAATGTCCTCAACTGACGCTTTGAAGGCCACATCGTTAGTTCGCTGGCTAGGGCCGAGAAAAATGCTGTCCCGACCAATCAGTGAGCGCACTTGGTGTGGCACGGCTTCTACGGTGACGCGGGGCGCGCTATAACCCAATATCAAACCTTCGCGGAGATTCATAATTTCGTTGTCGATGTAAGCTGGCATAGCGGCGAGCCGCGTCAGCGCTTGCGCCCTCAGCTCCGGTGTCTCGACCGGCTGCAGATCAAAGACAAAGGGCACCCAGGTATGCCAGCTGGTGGTGGTACTCGCTTGCCACAGCTCGTTGCGGCACACCCGTAGGGCTAACGAGGCGTCCAGTTTGTCCTTGAGCAGACCGTAAGTCACCCAGTTGCGGCTGCCCACTTCAGTGGGCTTCTCTATCGTCTCTAAACGCGCCAGCCAGGCATCTTCCTGTTGTTGCCATGCGGTTAATCCCGCTAGGGAGTTGTCGGGTAGCCGATCATGCCGCGATCCCGCAATGGAATAGTAGGTACCCATCAGCGAGTCCTGTTCCATCCATGCCGCCAGGTACTCGTCGGCGAGGGTTTCGATAGGACTGTTCTCTGGTGTTGTAGGTGAAGGATCGTGACACCCAGCGAGCGTCAGCGATAATCCGAGCGTGAATAGAAGCCGTGCGGGGCGCATTGTTGCCTCCAGTAGAGCCGGACCGTGATCCCCCATTATGGGACTTCTGTGCCGCAGAAGGAAATGGCTGGCGGTGAGACTTGACCAAAATTCGCTATGGCAAAACGAGGCCATCCGGGTAACCGCAGCCAGAGAGCAGGGCTGCCAATTTTTCTATCTGCCCCAGCCAAAATGCTGATAAATCGCGTCACGAAGTCCGCTCGGCGTGCCCGTATGGGTGACAGGCCATTGATCGGGTAACTGCATGGTTTCATTAAGTGTGAGGTTAGGGAAGTGATAATCCCTCAGTAAGTGGATGACCTTGAGTAGTCTGAATCCGTCGAACCAAGTGTGGATATGCTGCTGACGTGCCGCCTCAGATCGGCCCGCATTATGAATGTGTCGCAGGACTTTTTCGTAACCCCATTGAGTCAGAAGGCGTCCCAGATCGGTGCCGACAGCAGGACCTAGATGTTCGATCAACTGCGCTTGTGTGTCCGTCTTAGATTCATTGCTCCAGTGTCGGAAAAGTTGCAGCAGCTGCCCCAGTACCGCAAAACAGTCAGCGTGATAAAAGATCGGCACATCGCAAGGGTCTGTCGCATCCATTAATCTTCCCACCGCGGGGCCTGTGCCAAAGGGCACTCGATTCGATTGTCGTGAGGTAATGCTGACACCAACACCGCGCGCGCAATGAACTGGCCCCACTTTGGCCAGCTTATTGAGCAGGTAAAAATCTTCGGCGGCGTTGCGTAACGGCATACCGCGGACGGCAGCATACGCGTGACTGTGTATGACGCAGCTGCTGCCCAGAGTATGGAAGGCATAGGGCGAACCGTTGGCCTGCAGGTGCAGCACGTAGTGATGCATTTTGAGCTCATAAATGAGCGTTGCGTGAGAGAGTGCCGGATCATTCGTGGCGCGATGGGTGAAGGGCAGGGATACTGCGCTCGCCTCACTTGGCCACGAACAGGTGAGTAAGCTTGCATCCCACTCGGTGTCGGCATCGGTGGAATAAATCCAAGGTGAGCTCACGGTGTGACGATCAATCAAGGTGAGTGCAACATCGCAGCCGACTCGGCGGGCACGCCCCACACCTTGGTCACAGGGCGTCGCGCCCTCGAGTGCCTCTAAGTCAATACTCAGTAGCGAAAAAGAGGGGCTCACCTTGTGCAGATCGTACCCGAGGTGCAAGGGGTGGCGTGGCAGGTCAGCGAGCGCCGCTTTGAGGGGTAGGTTGACCTCTGGCGCACTGGAAACGGGACGATTGATGACCACTATGAGTAGGAGTGATGCCGTCTTAAAGGCCTGTGCAAAGCGGCAGATGAATTCAGGGTTCTCATCGAAACAAGGTAGCACCATAACGTGTTGCCACTCGCCTTCGAGCACAGGGCAACTCATTGGCACTAGCGCGTATTGCGCGAGGTACTGATCGATCGCGCGGCGGTGCGTCATGCTCAGTGAAGCGCTGCTCTGATCGGCAAGGCTTGCAGGCAGTGCGCTTCGGCAATCAGCAGTTCTTGCCAGCGTAATTCGATAATCTCTGCCGTGAAGTATTCATGCGCTAAGTCGAGGAACAGCGCAAAGTGTCTTGCCTCGGAGCGTGCGAGTGAGGCATAAAAACGCTGTAATTCGCCACTTGTTAATCCTGTTGCGACTAGGGCGAATCGCTCTGCGCCCCGTGCCTCAATCACCGCACCAGTCAGTAATCGATCGAGCAAGTAGACCTCTGAATCAGATCTAATCCAGCTGCGAATTTCATTGACATAGGGGTCTTTCTTATCAGCACCCAATTGGAGTTGGCGCTGTTGAATATGTTTGATGACTTCTCGAAAGTGAACCATTTCTTCTACGGCAAGTTCCGACATGGCGGTCACAAGCTTGGTTCGATCGGGGTAGTGAGACAGCATAGAGAGCGCCATACCCGCCGCTTTTTTTTCAGCGGCAGCATGATCCAGTAAGAACTGGTCAAAGTGATCCAGCACACAGGTCAGCCACGTGTCGGGTGACGAGCAGAGTAAGGGTGATTCGAGCATGGCACATTAACCGGTCTCTCAATATCCGATAGCGTAGCGCAGTTAATTCCCGGTGACACGGCAGATTTTTTATTGACCCTCAGAGGTTTTCGCTCGGGTGGTCGGAGCGCTGTTGTCTGCGCAGGGGGCGCATTCATTCACGAGCAGATCAAAAATCTAACGATCACAGCCGCTGTAATGGCTTATCGAGCGATGAATGGTAAGCGCGATACTGGGATATGACTCATTGATACCCAGGGTCGCCCATCTGCCTGTTTGGTCGATGGTACTTGGGTGCGGCACCTGATTGAGGTGGCAACGCCGTCTAGTGTGATGCACCCCGTCACAGTGATTCGGTTACTATAGAAGTCATGACAAACGCTTCAGACACGAAAACAGAAATCGAGAAGGCAATCGAGGCCAACGTCGAGGGCGGGGGCAGGCGTCGCTTCCTCAAGGTGTTTGGTGTTTCTTCTGCGGGTGTTGCCCTAGCGGGTGCCGCTGCTGCCAGTAAAGCCAAGATCAAGGAGGGCGGTGACGAGGCCAAGGCTGAAATCGCGCGCCTCAATAAGGCGTATGAAGAGCTCGACCGACGATCTCAGTTCATTTTAAAAGTGGTGCTAGTCCTCAGCGGACTGGATATTTTTCTCGCCCTCTAGATGCCTTGATACCATGGTGCACTCGTCAGACGCAGTGTTTGCTGTTGCAGTGAACCCCGGCGTTGACATGAGCTTACCGAACGAGCAGCAGGTCGCCACGCTATTGCTATTAGGGGTGGCTGCCTTGAAATTATTGATCTGACGCCATCACAGTTCTCCAAGCACCGGGTTCCAGTACCCAAAACGCGGTTTGCGGCACCTGTTGCTCGCGGAGAGCGTCCTCGAGATCGATGATCGGCTGGTCTATCGTTTCCCAGGTGAGTTGAAACACGCCAAAGTGAATGCCGAGACTCTGCGTGCTATTAAGATCCCGATGTGCTCGCACGGCTTCCTCTGGATTGAGGTGGATATCTTGCATGAACCACCGCGGTTCGTAGGCGCCGATCGGCAGTAGGCTCAAGGCAAAAGGCCCATAACGTTCGCCCTGCGCTTTAAAGTGAGGTGAGTAGCCGGTGTCGCCAGCAAAGTAGAGATTGCCTGCGGGGGTTTCGACGACAAATGAGCCCCACAGCGTTTTCATTTGATCGTGGATACCGCGCCCTGAGCGGTGTTGGCATTCGACAAAGTGCACGGTCGCGTTGCCCACGTTGGTATGCTCGCCCCAGTCCAGTTCTATCGCATGCTCAAATCCCTGTTTTTTCAGCAGTTTGGCATTGCCGAGCCCTGAGACAATCACCGGCTCTCTTTCTTGCTGCTGGCGCAGTGTTGTTAGGGTCTTGGTGTCGAGGTGGTCGTAATGGTTGTGGCTCACCAAGATCACATCAATCTCCGGTAGAGCCTCGATTGGCACGCCGGGCGCACGGACGCGTTTGGGCCCCGCAAATGACACCGGGCTGACGCGCTGTGACCAGACGGGGTCAGTAAGGATATTGAGCCCGGCGGTTTGAATCAGAACTGTGGCGTGGTTGATATAGGTAATACGAATGCCTTCGGTTACCCGCGCTACCAGCGGATCCGCTGGTGCGTTGTCGACGGCTTTAGGCCAAGGTTTTTCATTCCAAAGGCTTTGCCACAAGAATGTAGCGATATCGCCAGCGGCCTTATCTGAGCCGTTGGTATTTTTAAAGTGCTTACCATCGTAATGAGTGCTCAAAGGCAATTCCTTGTCATCTTTCGTGATTCCCTCATTCGTGGCGCAACCCACCAGTAACAGGACAACACAAAACGCTCGGGTCATAGGCATGGGTCGTGAGATTCGATTTATCGTTGAAGACTATTGCGATACGCGCGGGCGCGGGTTGAGGATCAGCTGTTGGGTTACGGTCTGACCGTTGGTTGGCAATGGGTGGGTGAGCCAGTTAATAGCGTGTCTGCCTCTCCGCCGAAGGGGCAAGAGGCAAACCGATGAGCAGCAAGACCAGCGCGGCGTCTCGCTAAGGCTCATCTTGCGCCTCAGAGCTCGTTTTCAAGTGGCAGCAGGCGCAGCATGCCCCATAGAAAACGATCCCACCAGCTGCTCCCCGGGTCTTTAGTCAGCTGCACAAGCTCGTCTCCTGACTCGCCGGTCCATATCAGTGCTCCTGTGTCATCAAGCGAGAGTCGCCA